>JAALLB010000065.1 GCA_011087745.1 Hyphomicrobiales bacterium
AGCGTTCAAAACCTAAACTCACCAACGCATTCAGATCAAGAGTCTAGTACTGTGTCATATCACACCAAAACATTCGGGTTTTGGAGTAGGATGGGTATAAAAGTGAGATTCTGTCTCCAGTATTCTGGAGATTGTAATGCGTAAATCCATTTTGGCCTTGATCAAGGTATGTTCTGTAATTGCTTTGGCCGGTGTCGGCTCGACATCGTCGCCTATGGTTCAAAAGGCTAAGGCAGCTTCATGCAAAGGTTGGCAGGGTATTGGTGTTCATCGCACGGTCAATCTCAATACAAAGGGTGGAAAACGATACGGTAAGTCTCATGGTGGAGCAAAGGACTTTTTGAGACAAAAAGAGGTTGTCCTTACATTCGACGATGGCCCGGTTCCCAACATTACCCCGAAAATCCTGCATGAATTGGATCGCCATTGTGCAAAGGCTACGTTTTTTATGGTGGCAACCATGGCAAAGAACTATCCAACCATTGCCAAAAAGATAGCTCGCAAAGGCCATTCAATTAGCATCCACAGCTACAATCATAAAAACTTGGGACACATCAGCGGTAAAAAAGCCATCCAGGATGTAAATCGCAGCATTGCTACCATCGAAAAAGCTGTCGGGCGGGATGTCGCTCCATTTTTCAGGTTCCCTACTTGTCTGAAAACAAATCTGTCAACAAACATCTTAATCACCTGGACTATGGTGTATTCGCAATTGATGTTGATAGCCTTGATTACAAGTTTTCCAAACCAACATCGATGGTCAACAGAGTGATGAGCGAATTGAAACGCAAGGGCAATGGCATCATTCTAATGCACGACATTCAAAAGGTGACAGCCAAAGGGCTTGGTCAGCTATTGGATCGCCTGGATGAAGAAGGTTATAAAATCGTACACATCAAGGGTCGTGGTGGAAAAGACCCTCAAGAACCAATTCTTGTCTCTTCTGCAGCTGACAAAAAAGCCAAGTCAAAACCAATTGTTGTGGCTGCAAGTACAACTGCAAAAACCACTGCAAGCTGGACAATCCGAACATCGCTTGATGTGAGCGATCACAAGAGTCCAATCAGGGCCAAAGTGAAGAAACGCATTTTCATTGGCAGTTCAAAGCCAGCAAAGAAGTCCAAAACCCAAAAAGTTGCTTCCTTAACAGCGCAAGACGCATTTGAACGAAACAAGAAAAAAGCATTGAAGCAGTTTACCAAGAATAAGCAGGCATTCAGAGCAGCCATAAAAATGCGGATCATTAACTGATCAGGACAACTTCACAGCCATCACCAGCTTTTGCAACTTCTGCCTTTACAGCTCGGTAAACCAGGCAATCAGCTCGAACAAGGTTGGCCAACATGGATGAATCCTGCTTGGAAAACGGGGATGCAATTCTTTTGCCATCTGCAGAGATTTCAAGTCGGGCACGCATATATTCAGCACGTTCATCGTTTTGCGGTAAGTCGCAGCCAAGCACGGCTGGTACGAGGTTCATTGCGGAAGCATCTCTACCAGAGAGTAAGTGTATCAGTGGCTTTACAAAAACATTGAAAGCAACAAGTGAAGAAACCGGATTGCCGGCAAGACCCGTTAAGTAAACTGTTCTACCTTCATGTTGAATTTTTCCAAACAAAAACGGTTTGCCGGGCCGCATAGCAATTTTTGCAATTTTAAAACCAAAACCCAGCTCTTGGGCAACAGGTAGCACCAAATCATGATCGCCAACAGAAGCACCGCCAGTTGTTACGATGATATTTGCACCCTGATTTATCGCTTCTTCCAGTTTTGAACGCAGGGCAGATTTCGTATCGCCTGCAATTCCCAGATCCATAACAGCCGCACCACAATTTTCAATACTGGCGGCAATTCCAAATGTATTTGAAGCTATGATCTGTCCTGGTTGAGTTGCTTCACCTGGCATAACCAGTTCATCACCTGTCGAGATCAAGGCTACCTTGGCTTGTTGGTAAACAGGGAGTTCAGCATGGTTCATCGAAGCTGCAAGGGACAGTCGATAAGGTGTTAGAACATCACCTGCTTCAAGCAGCGTTTCACCTTCTGCAAAGTCCAGGCCCGCATTTCGAATAAATTTTCCCGGTGGATTGCCACTTAGAACTTCTACCTCACCATCAACTGCATTGGTGTTTTCCTGAATGATTATGGTGTCGGCGCCTTCTGGAACAACTGCACCTGTAAAGATACGTACTGCTTCACTTTGGCTCATCGGATTATCAAAAGGCGTTCCGGCTTTGGACTCGCCAATAACAGTCAACTTTGCAGGCAGCGTTTGAACATCTGATTGCAAAACTGCATAGCCATCCATTGCAGATGCATCAAACGGAGGCTGAGTTCTAAGTGAAACAAGATTTTGGGATAACGTTCTGTTTGCAGCTTGTTTAAGCGGAAGCATTTCTTCACCGATAGACGAAGCACCATCAAGTACAATACCAATTGCATCTTCAGCTGGGATGAGGTCTTTTAAAGACATCTATCCGCCACGTTTCCAATGACCAGATTTGCCACCTTTTTTCTCGTTTAAGACAATTCCGGAAATTTCCATGCCGCGATCAACAGCCTTCACCATGTCGTAGATTGTCAAACAGGTTACAGAACAAGCTGTAAGCGCTTCCATCTCAACACCGGTTTGACCGGATACACCAGCCATGGCACTGACACGAAGTCCAGGAAAACTTTCATCCGGTTCAATTTCAACAGTAACTTTTGTTAAGCCAATTGGGTGGCAAAGCGGAATAAGATCGGACGTTTTTTTAGCAGCCATAATGCCAGCAATTCGGGCAGTTGCGAGAACATCGCCTTTTTTGGTATTGCCTTCCATAACCAGCTTTAGCGTTTCCGGCAGCATTTTTACATGACCAATGGCCGTAGCTTCGCGCGATGTCGATGCTTTTTCTCCCACATCAACCATATGCGCTTCACCTGTTTTACCAATGTGGGTCAGTTCAGCCATTTACGCAACCTTTGCCGGATTTGCTAATAGATCACGCGTTGCCAGTGCCACATTCTCTTGCCGCATCAGGCTCTCGCCAATCAGGAAGGTTCTGATATTGGAAGCGGAAAGGCGCGTCAGGTCTGCTGGCGTAAAGATACCGCTCTCGCCAATTAAAAGCTTATCGTCCGGCACCAGTTTTGCCAGCCGTTCACTTGTCTCAAAAGACACTTCAAATGTTTTCAAGTTGCGGTTGTTAATCCCAAGCAGCGGCGACTTCATGCACTTCAAAGCACGCTCAAGCTCTTCTTCGTTATGAACTTCCACCAAAACATCCATGCCAAGTTCAAAAGCAGTGGCTTCAAGTGCAAGTGCTTCTTCATCGGTTACTGATGCCATGATTACCAAAATGCAATCACCACCCCATGCACGAGCTTCATAAACTTGGTAAGGCTCATAAAGGAAGTCCTTGCGGATAGCCGGTAGGGATACTGCATCCCGGGCATTTGTCAGAAACTCGGGCGCACCTTGAAAGCTTGGAGTATCTGTCAAAATCGAAAGACATGCTGCGCCACCTTGTTCATAAGCTTTTGCAAGTGCTGGCGGGTTAAAATCTTCTCGGATCAACCCTTTTGAAGGGCTGGCCTTCTTGATTTCAGCAATAAGAGCATAGTCACCCGCATCGAGTTTTGTTTGTAAGGCCTTGTGAAATCCCCGAGGTGCTGAGACATCAGCAATTTTCGCTTTTAAGTCATCAATCGAAACAGCAGATTTTGCTGCGAGAATTTCTTCGCGCTTATATAATTCTATCTTTTTTAAAATATCCGCCATTATGAGTTGCCCTGATTTGAAACGGCAATAAGCTTCTCAAGGGTAGTCATAGCTTTCCCTGTATCAATAGCATCTGTGGCAATTTTGGCAGCGTCTTGCAGATCGGCAGCCTTGTCAGCCACAACGAGAGAACAGGCAGTATTCATAATAACCATGTTGCGATAGGCAGATGGTTTTCCATCCAACACACCGCGCAGTGCTTTGGCATTTACAGCTGCATCCCCACCTGCAATATCGCTGTCTTTTGCAATATCAAAACCAAAGTCTGACGGACTGATTTCAAAAGTCTTCACTGAACCATTTGCAAGCTCTGCAACCTGGGTCGTGCCGGTTACAGTGACCTCATCATAGCCTTGGCCATGAACTACCCATATTTTTTCGGATCCAAGTTTCTGCGCTACCTTTGCAGCCGTCAAAACCCACTGGGGAGCAAATACACCGAGCAATTGGCGTTTGACACTTGCCGGATTGCACATAGGGCCCAGCAGATTAAAAATAGTACGAGTGGCAAGTTCAACGCGGGCAGGGCCAACGTATAGCATCGCAGAATGGTGTGCAGGGGCAAACATAAAGCCAATGCCAGCTTCTTCAATACAATCGCTAATTTGTCCTGGTGAAAGCTCGATGTTAACGCCAAGCGCTGTTAGACAATCAGAAGCACCGGATTTGGAAGAAAGCGAGCGGTTGCCGTGTTTTGCAACCGGAATACCGCAACTGGCCGTAACTATCGCTGTACAAGTCGAAATATTGTAAGAACCCTTGGCATCACCGCCAGTACCCACAATATCAATTGCATTATCAGGCGCATCAACCGGAAGCATCACAGCATGCAAGGCATCGATTGCACCTGCAAACTCGTCCTCTGTCTCACCGCGCACACGCATGGCCATCAAAACAGCGCCTATTTGCGCATCCGTGGCTTCACCAGACATGATGATGTTGAAAGCAGCGCTGGTATCTTCGCGGCTTAGACTTTGACCATTGGCAAGCTGGTTAATTGCGTCCTTCAAATCTTGCATGTCACTCCCCAAGGGTACTTAAACAAATTTACCCAACATTTATTGGAAGTTACATGCCATGTCCACCACCATAGGTGTTAAACGCAGCTTCAATGCCGTCTGGACTGATGGTCACATCAAGACGCGACTGCATATCCTGTATGACCTGATTGAGAACATCATCAGCTGCTGCGGTGTTAAGTTGCTCGATAGCATCAGCCGGGATCGTTTTGTCGTCAGGCTCCTGAACCTCTGCAACGCGCAAGACAATAACATCACCGCCCGTCGTTTCAGCAACTTTGATATCACCATTTTTTGCATCAAAACCTTCGCTAATCGCTGCATTGCCAATTTTGGCCTCTTGTGCGTTCCGGGTAAGGGGAATGCTAGTCTCATACTTTACAGCCGAATCAATGGAATCTACGGGAAGAGTTTCAGCCAGAACAACGTTCATGTCATCACCCTTGCGAATGCGTTCGGCAACACCGTTTGCAATTTCCAAGACCTTTGCCTTGGTTTCCTGGGTAACCCAGGCATCGCGGACATCACTTTCAACTTCACTGAGTTCTTTTTGGCGGGTAGGGGTAATCTCTTCAACTTCGTACCAAAGGAACCCGTCATCACCAACAGGTAGCTCTCTTGTATCGTCACCAGGTTGAGTTTCAAAAGCTACTCGCAATAGCTGTTGCAAAACTGGAATATCAGTAATGGCATTGCCATTCTCATCGCGCCCTTGAGCATCAATTTTTGTTACTGTTCGTGTTTTAAGGTTCAACGCCTTTGCAGTGTCTGTTAAATTGCTGCCCGCAGCGCGCTCATCTTCTACGGCATCAAATGTATTGAAAACTTCATCTCCAGCACGTTGCAGAGCAAGTTCATTACGCAATTGATCTTTCACATCATTATAGGCTGTTGTGGTTTCTGCATTGATCTCGCTTACCCGCACAATGACTGGGCCAAACACGCCGTCAATAATATCTGTAGGTTTGTTGAGTTCAGCATTAAATGCAGCTTCACTAACTTTGGTATCTGGCAATTCACCATTCGTAACAACACCAAGGTCAATGTCCTTGATTGTTTTTCCAAGTTCTTTGACAACATCTTCAAAAGAAGCCCCATTCGCAAGCTTTTGTTTAACGCTATCTGCTTCTGCTTTATCTTTTAAAACCAGCTGTTCAACCCGTCGTATTTCTTGCGTACGAAGGCCGTTTTTCTGAGCTTCATAGGCTGCCCTGATTTCATCATCAGTGATTTCCATAGGCTTTACGATATCGGAAGCCTGCAGGTTCAATAACGTAAGCTTGCGGTATTCCGGAGCCATATAGTTTTCTTTATTTGCTTCATAAAACTCTTTGGTATTATCGCCCGTGGGAACGGGTTTTGCTTGTAATACTTCTGAGCCTATCGCCACAAAATCAAAAACACGCGTTTCGTTTCTAAACAAAGCAATCGCTTCTTCAAATACTTTTGGCATATCCAGGCTACCCGTAATGCCAGCTTGCAACTGATTACGAATGGCTTGGCGTTTGCGGTCATTTTCAAATTCTTCTTGTGTAATGCCGCGATTTCTAAGGGTGCGTTTTATGGCTTCAGGATCAACCTTGCCAGAAAAATCGCGCAAACCGGGATCGTTGGCAATCGCCCTGGCCAATTCTTCTTTTGAGATTCCCAAACCAAGGTTTTTGGCATTTTCATCAAGAACTGCACCGGTGGTCACAAGCGATAAAACATTGTTGCGCAGTCCAAATATATCAGCTTCCTGTCTTGTAAGCCTTCTGCCGGCTTGTTGGGAAAGGGCATTTAACTGGCTATCATAAACCGCTCTGTATTCCTGAGTTGTAACACTGGTGCTGCCAACTTGAACGACATTGGTCGCACCCAACAATATGCTGCTTGAAACACCCCAAAGTGCAAAACTGCCTATGAGAAACGCAATTAGAATTTTGGCAGTCCAGCCTTGAGAAAATCCTCTAAGTAGATCGAGCATGTATTATCCGTTCAAATCAAAAACATATTGTTGGTTTTGATATACCCATTCGCGCCACTCTACTCAAGCTTATGTGCATGAATAGATGCTCACGATTGCGTTTTTTTCATTAAAGTTTAGAAATGTCCCAAATCAAATCAATTGAGAGCAAAAAATGACACCTGATATTAAACCATTGGTCGCTGGAAACTGGAAAATGAACGGTTCAAAGACTTCACTTCAAGAGCTGACTGCCATGGGTGCTGGTTTTGATTCTAGCCTTCAATCCAAAATCGATATGATGATTTGCCCACCAGCAACGCTTCTTCTGACTGCAGCGCATGTGGCTTTGGGCAGTGGCATAGCTATCGGCGGCGAAGATTGCCATGCAAATGCTTCAGGAGCGCATACAGGTGATATTTCAGCTGAAATGCTCAAGGATGCCGGTGCAACTGCAGTAATCGTTGGTCACTCAGAGCGAAGAACAGATCATGGTGAAAGCAATGAAACAGTGAAAGCAAAGGCAGGCGCGGGATTAAGAGCTGGTCTTTTAACAATCGTATGTATCGGAGAAACAGAGGCAGAACGCAAATCAGGTGAAACACTTGCGGTATTAAAAGATCAACTGGACGGTTCCATGCCAGATAATTCTGTGGCTTCTGAAGTTGTTGTTGCCTATGAACCAGTTTGGGCAATCGGCACCGGCCTTGTGCCATCTGCTGATGATGTAAAAGAAGCTCATGCCTTCATAAGAGAGAACCTCTCTGCCAGATTTGGAGAAGAAGGGGCTAAAATGCGAGTACTTTATGGTGGTTCCGTAAAACCATCAAATGCCGTTGAGCTTATGGGTATTGCTAACGTTGACGGTGCCTTGGTTGGCGGTGCCAGTTTAAAAGCTGAGGATTTCCTTGGAATTTGCACCGCTTACAATGATTTGTTTTAAGCTCTGTCTAGCATCTTGTAATCACATTTCAGCTACCCATCTCAGTTGTTGAGCAAATCAGGGTTTGCACTCTTTGTGCAACCGTGTAAAAGAGCTCAAAGTTTGTAATTAATAGCCCAAAAGGCTAAACGGGGAAAACATGGAAACCGTAATTATTGTAATCCATTTGATGATTGTCGTAGCACTTGTAATTGTGGTGCTTCTGCAACGCTCTGAAGGCGGTGCGCTTGGAATGGGAGGCGGTGGTTCTGGCGGCGGATTTATGTCCGCGCGCGGTGCAGCAAATGCGCTAACACGTACAACTGCAATTCTAGCAGCCGCATTTTTCATAACATCAATCACACTTGGAATTATTTCAGGAGTTGAAGGTGGCGGTGTTTTGGATAATCTTCCATTGCAAGATCAGCAAGGCGGCGAGGGCGGCATCCTTGACCAACTTCCTGGTGGTGGTGATCTATCTGGTGATGGTGCAAACCAAGAACATCAGGTTCCAACAAGCAATTAATCTGTCTACATTATTCACAAAAAGTGCCTCTGGTGGAAATCCTACTCGATTCACACATCTTTCGCCATTGTGTATCCGAGTTGGATTGCCCTGAA
>JAALLB010000066.1 GCA_011087745.1 Hyphomicrobiales bacterium
GCGTTCAAAACCTAAACTCACCAACGCATTCAGATCAAGAGTCTAGTACTGTGGCACCCTCCGACAAACAAGGGGCGGTTCACAAGATCAATATCAGGAGATGCCATCATTACAAGGCGCAGGCGATTATCATCATTAAAGCGATTAGTGGTAACAATTTGGCGCATCGCCTCGATGGTCACAAGATTGCCCATGGAGTGCGCTACAAGATCAAAACCTCTTGCGTTCGATCTGTTTAGAATATCAGCTAGGGCAACCAGATTATCTCGCCCCTGAAGTGCGCTGTTAATATCGTAGACATAGTCAGCGGTCTTACCACGGGAAGCCCAGGAAAACAGAACCGGCACGCCTTCAAAACCCGTATCATGCACAAATTGAGTTATCCGCAGCACCGCTGCACTGAAACTTACGTTATATCCATGCACAAAAACCAGGATATCCTGATCTTTCACACCTCTTTTTGCGAGGTCGGAATTGATATCATCCAGAAAGGATTGCGAATTGTTAAATACGATTGGGTCGTTAACAGCGAAATGTTTTGACGGATTGGTCTTGCCGGATTTGGGTTTTTCTATTTCGCCAGGCTCGTGATTGGGCGGAACCGTTACATCCACATGAGCAAGTGTAAGGTTTTTTGACCTCTCGCCAGAAAAAAACTCTTCCGGATCTTCTGAAAAGGCTCTTGTTGTACCAACATAAATGCGGTGTTTTGTTGCGCCCTTGAGAACTGCATCATCCAACAAACCTTGACCTTCACCGATCACAAAATTGGTGCAGGCTGTTAAGAACAACAAGGCAAAGCATGCAAGGATACGTGCAATAAGCATTCGTTACAAAATCCGATTAAAGGTCCAGTTTACATACAATATGTAACTTGCTCCGTCATCTTATATTTTAGAGCGTTAGACTAGCTCTACGTCCAATACACCGGGTACAGCTTTCATGGCGCTTTGCAGTTTTGAGGAAACTGCGTAGCGTTCCTTCAATTGGACTTCAACTTCGCGAGCGCCATTTTGTTGAACGATGACAAATGAAACACGACTGTTTCCGCGTTTTGCAAGAAGCGGAGAAAGGGTTTGAACCGGAGACTGGTCTCGCAAGAATATGATCAGATCACGTTGTTCTCGTGAGGCGGCTTTTTCGAGCGATTCAACACTTTGGATGCGAACACTAACCCCTTCCGGACGCATGTCGGCTCCAACCAAAAGGATCATAGATTGACCAACCTGCAGATCATCGCGAAAACGGTTGAGTGCTTCTTCGAATATCACCGCTTCATACTGACCAGATGGATCGGAGATCATAATGATACCCATGGCCTTGCCCTGTCGGGTTTTGCGTTCCTGCTTGCCCGTGACCGTCCCGGCCAGACGACCGGCGGTCGCTCCATTTCTGACAGAGGTTTCAAATTCTGCGTAAAGCTGAACTCGCATTTTTGTAAGAATTTCACGGTATTCATCAAGTGGATGTGCACTTAAGTAAAATCCCACAGAACCGAATTCGCGGTTGAGTTTTTCACTGGCACTCCAGGCTTCGCAAAATGGCATTTCAATTTTTTGAGCTTCGCCGCCAGCAGCTTCTCCGAACATGTCGTTTTGACCTGTTTCACGATCTTGAGCAGTTCGGCTTGCATGCGCAACCAATCGATCAAGGCCAGCTAACATGCGCTCGCGCGAATATTCAAAACAATCAAAGGCACCTGCGCAAATCAAGTTTTCCAGCGTTCGCTTGTTGACTTGGCGAATATCAATTCGAGAAAAGAAATCTTCAATTGATTTATAGTCACCGTTCTCGCGCCTTTCAGCAACGATTTGCTGTACAGCCCCTTCACCAACACCCTTAATTGCGGTAAGTGCATAGAATATCTTACCATCACTTACTTCAAAACCAACACCGGATGTTTGAACGGATGGCGGCACAACATGAATTTCCTGGTTTTCTGCATCTTGATAAAAAATGCTGAGCTTTTCAGTGTTACCCAAATCCAACTGCATGGACCCAGCTAAATATTCAACCGGATAATTGCAGCGTAGATAAGCTGTTTGGTAGGAAACCAGTGCATAGGCAGCTGCATGGGATTTATTGAAACCATAGTTTGCAAATTTTGCGAGCAAATCAAAGATGATATTGGCTTCGCCTTTTTTCAGATCCCGTTCGACCGCTCCTTCAACAAACCGTACGCGTTGAGCTTCCATTTCAGAGGCAATTTTCTTGCCCATGGCACGGCGTAGGAGGTCCGCTTCGCCCAGTGAATACCCAGACAATATCTGCGCAATCTGCATCACCTGTTCCTGATAGATGATGACCCCATAGGTTTCTTTTAAAACACCCTCGATTTTCTCATGATAATAATCAGGAACTTCTTCACCATGCTTACGAGCATTGTAAGTTGGAATATTGTCCATTGGTCCAGGACGATAAAGCGCGACGAGCGCAATGATATCTTCAAAGCAATCCGGCCTCATGCCTATAAGCGCTTTACGCATGCCCTGGCTTTCAAGCTGGAATACACCAACCGTTTCGCCGCGTGTGAGCATTTCGTAGGATTTAGCATCATCAATTGGAATATGCGCGAGATCCACATCAACGCCGCTTTGGGCAATAAATTCAACCGCTTTTTCAAGGACGGTAAGTGTTTTTAATCCAAGGAAGTCAAATTTTACAAGACCGGCCTGTTCAACCCATTTCATATTGTATTGGGTAACCGGCATTTCTGATCGAGGGTCACGGTATAGCGGGACGAGTTCATCCAGTTTTCGGTCACCAATGACTATGCCCGCAGCATGGGTAGATGCATGGCGATAAAGACCTTCCAGGCGTTTTGAAATGTCAAAGAGTGTGGCAACGATTTCTTCTTCTTTAGCTGCCTCCTGCAATCGGGGTTCACCCTCAATTGCTTCAACCAAGGTCGTTGGATTTGCGGGGTTATTTGGCACCATTTTGGTAAGGCGGTCTACCTGGCCGTATGGCATCTGCAGGACCCGACCAACATCACGCAATACCGCACGCGCTTGCAACGTTCCGAAAGTGATAATCTGGGCAACTTGATCAGAACCATATTTTTCCTGAACGTATTTGATTACCTCTTCGCGGCGTTCCTGACAAAAATCGATATCAAAGTCAGGCATTGAAACACGATCGGGGTTCAAAAAGCGCTCGAACAGAAGCGAAAATTGCATGGGATCAATGTCTGTAATGGTCAATGCCCAAGCAACCAAAGAACTAGCACCGGAACCACGCCCAGGTCCAACTGGAATCCCCTGCTCTTTTGCCCACTTGATAAAGTCAGCAACAATCAGAAAATAGCCCGGAAAGCCCATTTGTTCGATTACGTTTAATTCAAAGGCAAGCCGGTCTTCATATTCTTTTCGGGTGTAGCCCTCTGCAATCGGGTAACTTTCCAATCGTTCCTTGAGACCAGCTTCTGCCTGGCGATGCAATTCCTCGTATTCAACCTTTAAGGCAGCTTCTGGTTCTGCGTCTTCTGCACTTTCTGTAAAACGCGGTAGGATTGGATCGGCAGTTGTCTCTCGGAAAGCTATACGTTTACTAATTTGTAATGTATTGTCAATTGCTTCAGGCAAATCTTTAAACAATAACATCATCTCAGACTGAGACTTAAAATAATGATCTTGGGTTAGTTTTCGCCTGTCATCCATGTTAACAACAGCACCTTCAGCAATGCAAATAAGTGCATCATGTGCATCAAAATCATCTCGCTTGGGAAAAAACGGTTGATTGGTTGCAACAAGGCCAATGTCATGTTTGTAGGCTAGATCAATAAGTCCATTTTCGACTTTTCGATCGTAATTTCCGTGTCGTTGGAGTTCAACATACAGTCTATTGTCAAAAATTTTCGACAACTTGGTTAGGCGCATTTCTGCGTCATCCTTGCGCCCTTCCAAAATCAGTTTATTTATCGGACCTTCTGAATAGGCTGTCAGGCATATCAATCCAGCATTGAGGTTTTCAATTGCGTCGATTGAAACATTGGGCAAGTCACCATCGTCACACCCAATATGAGCGCTGCTGACAAGCTTTTTAAGGTTAGCAAACCCCTCTTCATTCATTGCCAGGAAGACCAAATAGGGAAATTCTACATGACCTGAGCGGGGAACATGATCATTGCCATCCTGAAAACTGATCGCAAGTTTACAACCCATAATGGGCTGCAAGCCATCTTTTGATGCTTTTTCAGAAAATTCGAGCGCACCAAACATGTTATTGCGATCTGTAATAGCAAGCGCCGGTTGATTGTCAGCAATTGCCAGGTCCATTACTTTTTTGAGTGGCAAAGCACTTTCCAGCAAGGAAAAAGCTGAATGGACGTGCAGGTGAACAAATTTAGCCGCTGAATTCTCCTCTTGGGCATCGCCAGAATGACCTGAAAGCGCAGCATGCATTTTTTGAGTTGCTCTAGAAGCCATATTAAGCAGAATCCATTTTAGACAGACGTTAAATCATACCGCAATTACACTGTCTAAAACTAGGCTTAAAGATTCAAGCAGAAAGGCATTTCGCCCCCTGATTATTGGGAGCATCTAAATCAGGCAACGAACTTGATGATTTCGCCCCATGTGAACATGGTTGTTAAAAACAAAGATATAGTGGCTAGTGATGCAAGGTCTCTGATTGATACGTACATGGAACAACTCCTGAAACTAATATGTTCTCATTACTCGTTGTAATGTTCTGTATATGCTCCATATTTGTTCTTTTTAGTCAACAGAAAAAGAACAAATTTATCGAAGTCTTTAATTATTTTGTAATATCAATCACTTGCCCAACATCTAAAGTGACTGTTCTATCCATTTTTGCAGCCAATTCATGGTTGTGAGTCGCGATTAACGCAGATAGGCCCGTTTCACGCACCAAAGTGTGTAAAGTATCGAATACATGAGAAGAAGTATCCGGGTCCAAGTTACCGGTTGGTTCATCCGCCAACAGCAATGATGGCGCATTTGCAACTGCTCTTGCTATGGCCACGCGCTGCTGTTCCCCCCCAGAAAGTTCTGACGGACGATGTTCTACCCTGGGGCCAATCTTCATATAATCAAGCAACTCACGTGCACGCTGGCTGGCAAGTACCTTATCCCGGCCGCGTATCATTTGAGGGATCATCAGGTTTTCTTCAGCAGTAAACTCTGGCAGTAGATGGTGGAACTGATATACAAACCCAATTGTGGTTCGCCTTAATGCGGTTCTTGAGGCATCGTCCATTTTGGCAGTCGATTGTCCGTTAATGAACACATCCCCATTATCTGGGCGCTCCAGCAAACCAGCAGAATGTAAAAGTGTGGATTTTCCTGTCCCTGAAGGTGCTACCAGCGCAACCATCTCGCCTGCCTCAATAACAAGGTTTGTGTCTTTCAATACGGTCAGTGCATGTTCGCCCTTGCCGTAAGTACGTTCTAGCCCTTTGATATTGAGTGCTGCCCCCTGGCCCGGATTATTCATATCGAAGCGCCTCTACCGGATCGAGCTTTGCTGCACGCCATGCAGGAAAGAGTGTTGCCAAGAAAGACAGAGCAAGCGCCATGGCCAATATCCAAAGTGTTTCGGTCATATCCATACGGGCTGGAATATCACTTAAAAACCGTACAGTTGGGTCCCAAGGGTTGTTTCCGGTTATCCAGGTTACAAAATCCTGAATTTCCTTGATATAGGCGCATATCAAAACACCTAGTAAAAAGCCAACGAGTGTTCCAAGAATACCAATGGCGGAGCCGGTTATCATAAATACCCGCATAACCGCGCCGCGCGTTGTGCCCATTGTCCGCAAAATGGCGATGTCGTGGGATTTATCCTTCACCAACATGATTAGGCCCGAAATAATATTCAAAGCCGCAACCAGAATGATCAATGTCAGGATCATGAACATGACGTTTCGCTCCACATTAAGAGCGGAGGTTAAAGAAGCATTGCGCTGGCGCCAATCTGATAAAAACAATTGCCTTTGTGCTGCAACTTCGATGGGTTGACGATATTCATCAACTTTGTCCGGATCATCGACATAAATATCGATAACATCAACGCCTTCTTCCTTATTGAAATAAAGCTGGGCTTCTTCGAGTGGAATGAACACGAATGAAGCATCATATTCAGACATGCCAACATCAAATATTGCGTTGACCGGATATGATTTTATTCTCGGTGTAACACCAAAGGGTGTGACATCTCCTTTGGGAGAGATAAGCGTTATATCATCGCCAAGCTGAAGTCCAAGGCTATCAGCAAGCCGGTAACCAATTGCGGCACCTTCTTCTGCATCAAACCCATCCAGCGTACCACGGCCCTGTCCTGTACCCTTGGGGTTGGTGACACCTTCTGCAATAGTAGTGATACGTTTGATATCTGCTTCACGCAATCCGCGCACAAGAGCTCCTGTTCCGTTATCAATAACGCCAGAGACAAGAGCCTGTCCCTCAACCAACGGAATTGCGATACTAACGCCCTCTACTTTTTCAAGACGCTCTGACAGTGTTTCGTAATCGTTTAAGGGAGCACCAATTGGGTTCATGATCAAATGGCCGTTGAGGCCAAGAATTCGATCCAGCAATTCTGTACGAAAGCCGTTCATTACAGCCATAACAATTATCAACGTTGCCACGCCCAGCATGATGCCAAGAAAAGAAAACCCTGCGATTACAGAGATAAATGCTTCCTTGCGACGCGAGCGCAGATAACGACCGGCCAGCATCCATTCAAAGGATGAAAATGCAGCTGTGCCTGTCTTTTCGTTCGTGACCGAAGTATCTGTCATAAAGTTACCTTAGCTCGTAAACTTGGTGATTGCTTCGTCTGGTGACATTGTAGTCTTCTCTGATGCACCGCGACGTTTAACTTCAACTTCGTTTTTTTCTATCCCGCGCGGCCCGACCACTATTTGGTTTGGTATGCCAATCAGATCCATTGTGGCGAACTTGGCTCCTGCCCGGTTGTCCGTATCATCATACAAGACATCAAGACCAGAATTAGTCAGTTGCTCATAAATCTTGGCGCTAGCTGCATCACAGGCTTCATCGCCGGCCTTCATGTTGATAATCCCAACCTGGAAGGGAGCAATGGACTCTGGCCAGATAATGCCATCATCATCGTGAGAGGCTTCTATTATTGCAGCTACCAGACGGCTTGGACCAATTCCGTAGGAACCCATGTGAACTTCATGATCAATTCCATCCGGACCTTTTACTTTTGCGTCCATGACTTCTGAATATTTGGTTCCGAAATTAAAGATGTGACCAACTTCAATACCGCGGGCATTCATGCGGTCGTTTTCTGCAACTTCACTCCATAAGGCTTCATCATGGAGCTCATCAGTACGGGCATAGTTTGTTGTCCAGTCCTTCACGATACCTGCAATCAGATCGTCATTGTCGTAATCGACATCTTCTGGTGGCACTGCCAATGACATCACATCTGAATGACAAAAGACTTCGCTCTCGCCAGTATCAGCCAGGATCAGAAACTCGTGGCTTAAATCGCCACCAATTGGGCCGGTATCAGCGCGCATTGGAATTGCCTTTACACCGAGGCGTTCAAAGGTTCTCAGATATGACACGAACATGCGGTAATACGCTGCACGGGAAGCATCGGCATCAAGATCGAATGAATAGCCATCTTTCATCAAAAATTCACGTCCACGCATCACTCCAAAACGCGGTCTTACCTCATCACGGAACTTCCACTGGATATGATAAAAATTCAGCGGCAAATCCTTATAGCTTTTCACATATGACCTGAAGATTTCGGTGATCATTTCTTCATTGGTCGGGCCAAAAAGCATATCGCGACCATGACGGTCTTCAATCCGGAGCATCTCTTTGCCGTAGTCATCATACCTGCCGCTTTCGCGCCAAAGATCAGCAGACTGAATGGTCGGCATCAATATTTCAATGGCACCTGCACGGTCTTGTTCTTCGCGAACAACATTAGCAATTTTGTTGAGAACCTTAAGGCCCAACGGCAGCCAGGTATAAATACCCGCTGACTGTTGCCGGATCATCCCCGCCCGCAACATCAAGCGATGAGAAACAATTTCAGCTTCTTTTGGGTTCTCTTTTAGAACAGGAATGAAATACCGTGATAAACGCATTGAAAAAACCAGAATCAGTAGAGTAATATTATACCCATCCTACTCCAAAACCCGAATGTTTTGGTGTGATATGATAC
>JAALLB010000067.1 GCA_011087745.1 Hyphomicrobiales bacterium
TTCGTATCATATCACACCAAAACATTCGGGTTTTGGAGTAGGATGGGTATAACATCAAAAATATTTTTGATCGATTCAGGGATGATTTCAGGTTCATTAAAGGTTGGATAAAAAGCCTAGGTGTTGTGGGCTCTATAAAACCAACTGGTAAAATTGCCGCCAATTATATTGCGAGTTTACTACCAATTGATACGGGGTTGCCCGTTCTCGAACTTGGACCCGGTACTGGCGTAATCACCAAGGAAATTTTGGAGCGCGGTCTTGAGCCATCCAAGATTGTTAGTGTTGAATATAGTAAAGAATTTTATGCTTATCTTACCGAAAATTATCCGGGTGTTAAATTTGTAAATGGTGATGCGCTCGATTTGGAAAATACTCTCAAAGATATTGAATATGATACTTACGCGGGCGTAGTTTGCGCTATTCCACTGCTTAATTTTCCCATGGAGCAGCGAACAAAGATTATTCAGGAAAGTTTGAAACTGATAGAGGCGAACGGCCCTCTTATTCAGCTTTGTTATGGTCCCAAGCCACCAGTAGCAGCAATTCCGGGCCAGTTTACCGTGGAAAAATCAGACCAAATTTTTAGAAACATTCCCCCGGCAGGAATATGGATTTATCGTAAAGACGTGCAATAAGTTTTACATTCCTTTTTTGAACCTCTTGGAAGTTTTCAATGACCTTACCAAAAATTTTATGTTTTTCCGGCTCAACAAGATCAGGGTCAATAAATGTTCGCTTATTGGATGCTGCTGTTGACGAACTCGCATCGCTTGATTGCGAAGTTACACGCATTTCCCTAGAGGATTATCCCATGCCTGTTTATAATGGGGATTTGGAAGAAAGAGATGGCGTACCAGAAAACGCCGTTAAGCTTGCAAAACTAATGAGCGAGCACGATGGCTACCTTATCACCTGTCCTGAGTATAACGGTTCATTACCGGCATTGATGAAAAATACAATTGATTGGATGACCCGTGTTCCAGCAGACCAGGCAACTCCATTTGCTGGTAAGGTCGCAGCGATCGGAGCTTGTTCTCCAGGTGGCATGGGCGGTATAGCAATGCTTTATCACTTGCGCGAAATTTTGGTACGACTGGGTTCACTGGTTGTCAGTGAGCAAGTGGCCGTTGGTAACGGATTTAATGCATTTGATGAAAACGATGAACTAACCGATCAACGCAGCGGCCAGTTTCTGAAAGCCGCCGCTAAATCTCTCGCCACTAAGGCAGCACTTTTGAAAGTATAGATATGACTCCTAAAGATCGATTGATTGTTCCGCTCGATGTTCCTACCGTCATGGATGCTGAACAACTTGTCGAGCTATTGGGTGATACAGTATCTTATTACAAAATCGGTCACCAACTTGCTTTTGCCGGAGGACTAAATTTTGTCCGCGAACTTCGTGATATGCGCAAACAGGTTTTTCTGGATATGAAGCTGCTGGATATTGATAATACAATCACCAAGGGCATCGAGAACATCGTAAAAATGGACGTTCAAATGACAACATTGCATGCCTATCCCAAAGCTATGAAAGCTGCGGTTGAGGCAGCAAAGGGATCCAAACTTTGCTTGCTTGGTGTTACCGTATTAACATCCATGGATGATGCAGATTTGGTCGATGCCGGTTTTGCCGATAAAGCCGAAAATTTGGTTTTAAAACGCGCTGAACAAGCAAGCACACTTGGCATGGGTGGTGTTGTTTCATCTGCACAGGAAGCCAGCCGTATTCGTAAAATTATCAGCCCCAATATGGCAATCGTTACACCTGGCATCAGGCCTGCTGGGTCGCAAGCAGGCGACCAAAAACGTATTATGACCCCAGCAGATGCAATTGCCGCAGGGTCCACCCACCTCGTGGTTGGCCGCCCTGTCACTGGAGCTGAAAACCCAAAACAAGCTGCGCAATACATAGTGGATGAAATTGCTTCTGCTTTGTGAAGAATTATTAATATTGATCAAAATCCTTGAAATCCACCATTTCCGTACTACCTCTAGGTCAAGCAAGGTTGCGCCAAGGTGGCGGCCTAAATCATTTCAGGGACTAAACATGACAAATTCTCTAATCCGCCTAGCCTGGACGCCTGTTACAATTGCCATGATGGTAATCGGATTTATGATTGCTTGGCCACTGGGTCTGGCGATGCTTACTTACATCATCTGGGGTGATCGTCTTGAGGCTTTCAAAAAAGATGTAAATTGCGCGACTGATAAAGTCGCAGATACAATCAAAAAAAGCTACCCGCCCTTCTAACCCGCCAAGAACCGGTAATGCAGCCTTTGATGATTGGCGCGATATCGAACTTGCAAGGCTTGATGAAGAGCGCAGAAAACTGGATGAGACACGTTCAGAATTTGACGAGTATCAACGAGATTTGCGTCGGGCCAAAGATATGGAAGAATTTGATGCATTTCTAAAATCACGCAAACGTAAACCAGCTCCACGATCAAAAAAATCTGGCGGCGATGCAAACGAGAAATAAATCAGCGAGACATTTTTGGTTTCGAAAGTGGAGATTAATTACTCCGCTTTTTTGTTTTCAAAATCGGCAAAGAATCGTTTAATATAGTGCGATGGCATTTTCTTTCTTCAGACAATTACAAAAAAGAGACCGCGATTTTGAAATAGAAATCAACGGTCAGGTGTTGCCGGTAAAAGTAATAGAAAATGACCGTGCCAAACGATTAACCCTTAGACTCTTTCCAGCTGGCGATGGTTTGAAAGTTTCAACACCTGGTCATGTGGGTGATGAGGAAATTGAAGAGTTTGTGCATCGTAACCGCAATTGGGCAGCAACAAGGATTGCCAGACTTCCCAAACGGGTTAAACTAAATCACGGCGCTACAATTCCCTTTAAAGGTGTTGAACACACGATTGTATCAAGCGGTAGTTTACGGGGTCTTGTTCAGGTTAAATCTGAAAATGATCAGCCAATATTAAGTGTTCTCGGCGAACCCTCTGCAGCAAGTCGGAAACTGGTTTCGTTCATGAAGCGAGAAGCACGCAAGGAGTTGGACAGGATAGTCAACATACATGCTGACAAAATTGGAATACGCCCCAAGCAAATTCGAATAACTGATACCACAAGTCGCTGGGGATCGTGTTCTTCTACGCGCACCTTATCGTTTTCGTGGCGAATAATTATGGCGCCGCCCCAGGTGCTAAATTACCTAGCAGCTCATGAAGTTGCACATCTACAGGAAATGAACCACTCGGATCGGTTTTGGAAACTCACAAAGGAACTTTGCCCAGATACAGATATCCAAAAAACCTGGCTGCGCGCACATGGAGCAAAGCTGCATGCAATCAGTGTCTAACCGATCAGATAAACGATAAATGCCAGGATAAGGCAGACTAGAAGGCCCCAGAAAAAGACTCTCCAAGCATTGTCTTCATAGTGAGATACATCGTTCATTTCTTTTTCTCCCAAAATCATGCTGCAGGATTATGCTTTCGCATATCACCTGCATCTGCTATCCCAGTTTTATTCGAATACAATCAAGATTACTATGAGTTATTTAGCCTTATCCATTGGAGCAGTATAGAGTTTGGCAAAGCCTGACCAAAAACAGAAGAAACCAGCCGCAGACCATTCACGCACAAAAGTTGAAACAAATGCAAAACCCGCGTTCGTTTCAAAAAAGCGTTTGAAAGATGTGTGCCCTTTGGTTCTGGAAAATATGCCAAGCAATGATTACGCGTTATTGGACAGCTGTAATGGTCAAAAGCTTGAGCGCTATGGCAAACTCAAAATAATTCGCCCGGAAGCACAAGTCATCTGGCAGCCTCAGCGATCACAATCAGAGTGGAAAGATGTCGATGCGATATTCACTGGTGACACTACAGAGGAAGGTGCTGGTCGGTGGGCATTTCCAAAAAAGCAACTGCCCGAAACCTGGCCACTTAGTTGGGAAGGCATAAATTACCTTGGTCGGTTTACATCATTCCGCCATGTCGGTGTTTTCCCGGAACAAGCGGTGCACTGGAAGTTTATGGAAGAAAAAATCAAACACCGGGTTTCTCAAGGCAAAGAGTTCAAAGTGCTTAATCTTTTTGGTTACACAGGACTGGCATCTCTGGTTGCTGCAAAAGCAGGTGCTCATGTAACCCACGTTGATGCATCCAAAAGAGCAATTGTATGGGCCCGCGAAAACCAGGATGACGCAGATTTGGGCGATAAGCCTATTCGCTGGATCTGTGAAGATGCGGTTCGGTTTTGCGAACGGGAAGTGCGTCGCGGCAATTTTTATGATGGCGTTTTGCTTGATCTTCCTGCCTATGGGCGAGGGCCAAAAGGCGAAGTATGGCAGCTTTTTGATGACCTACCCCATATGCTTGATTTGGTGCGCGCAATAACCAACGAAAAATCATCTTTCGTAGTTCTTACAGCATACGCAATTAGAGCCTCATTTTATGCCATGCATGAAATAATGCAGGAAAAGTTTGGTGATTGCGGTGGCGAACTTCAATCAGGTGAACTGGTTTTGCGTACAGAAAAAAGTGACCGCCTATTATCAACTTCGATGTTCAGCAGATGGGTGGCGTGATGAGCGACAACCAGCCAAATCGTCCTGGTCGTATTTTTGAGATCACCGCGGTTTCAAATCCACGCATTAAATCCATCAAGGCACTTTCTCAAAAGAAGAACCGTGATCTGGATGGAACATTTCTGGTTGAGGGAATAAAACTTGTCAGGGATGCTTTCGAGAACGGCTGGCAAATCGAAACGCTGATTTATGCAGCAACAACAAACGACAATGTTCAGGTAACAGAGCTTGCTGCAAAACTTCGGGTGGCTGGTGCAGATATTTTGGAAGTAAATGAGAAAGTTCTCTCCTCGATTACCCGCCGCGACAACCCGCAACTGGTTGTTGGTGTTATGCGGCAAAACTGGAAGCGAGCTCCAGAAAAAATCTCAAACCCATCAACCACCTGGATTGCATTGGATCGTGTTCGCGATCCAGGAAATCTTGGAACAATAATTCGCACAGCTGATTCTGCTGGCGTTGAAGGTATTATTTTGGTGGGTGAAACTACAGACCCATTTTCGATGGAAGCAACACGAGCCAGCATGGGCTCGATATTTAATGTTCCACTCGTGCGTATGGATGTTACAGAGTTTTTAAAATGGCGCATAACTTGGGAAGGCCTTGTGGTAGGCACACACTTGGAAGGGGCAACAGATTTTCGTAAAATCGATACAGGAGTGCACCCGTTTTGCTGTTGATGGGTAATGAACAAAAAGGCCTGCCAGATGACCTTGCTGCAACCTGTGATAAGTTGGCACTTATTCCAATGCATGGGGCAGCGGATTCGCTAAATCTTGCAATTGCAACAGGTGTTATGCTGTTTCATATGGGTAAGAAATTGCCGCCAGTAAAAGGCATGGGCAAATAATGCGGATCTATTGGACGCTCATCATTATCGTACTGGTTCTTCTGGATCAGTTATCCAAGTGGATGGTTGAGACCATGCTTCCTTTGCAGCAGCAAATTGAGGTAGTTCCGTTTTTCAGCCTGTTTAGAACTTATAATTATGGCGTTGCGTTTTCTTTGCTGGAAGGGCTGGGACAGTGGCCGTTGGTGATCATGACAGCCCTGATAATTGGTTTTGTAATCTGGCTTTGGCGAGGACTTGGTACAAATCGCATTCTTTCAGAGTTTGGGTATGCATTTGTGATTGGTGGTGCAATTGGCAATTTGATTGATCGAGCATTTCTGGGCAAGGTGATCGACATGATTTTATTTCACATTGATAGTTTAGAATTTAGGTTTGCAGTTTTTAACCTGGCAGATACATTTATAACCATTGGCGCAATGGCCATAATTCTCGATGAGATTTTAATTTGGCGCAGAACGCGCAACGAAACAAAAGAGCAGGACAAGGAAGTTCATGATGGCTGATACATTCAAGGCAATTCAGGTTTCACGTGATGAAGAGAAGAAACAATCCGTTAATGTGGTTGAACTGACAAACGATGATCTCATGGAAGGCGATGTTACAATCGCGGTTGAAGCAACAACTGTAAACTATAAAGACGGCCTTGCTATCACAGGTAAAAGCCCGGTCATCAGACATTGGCCTATGGTTCCAGGCATTGATCTTGTCGGTACCGTACTTGATTCTGCCTCTGCAGAATTTGGTGAAGGCGACAAAGTGCTTCTCAATGGCTTTGGTGTGGGTGAAGCACATTGGGGTGGATATGCAGAACGTGCCCGATTGAAATCAGACTGGCTCATTACATTGCCCACTGGCATCGATCCTAAACAGGCAATGGGCGTCGGGACAGCCGGTTACACTGCAATGTTGTGTGTCATGACACTAGAGCGTTACGGCCTTACACCATCTTCTGGACCGATTGTTGTTACAGGTGCAAATGGCGGCGTTGGCTCTGTGGCAATTTCAATTCTTTCCAAACTCGGCTGTCACGTGATTGCTTCAACGGGACGTGTGGATGAAAGTGATTTCCTCAAGGAATTAGGCGCCAATGAAATAATAGACCGCGCTGAACTATCTGAGGCTGGTCGTCCATTGGGCAAGGAACGTTGGGCTGGCGGTGTTGACGCGGTAGGTTCGCACACGCTTGCAAATCTTTTGGCTCAAACAAATTATGGTGGCGCGGTAGCAGCATGTGGATTGGCGCAAGGGTTTGATCTTCCAGCAACCGTTATGCCATTTATCTTGCGCGGTGTTGCCTTGCTTGGCGTAGATTCGGTAATGGCATCTAAGGAACTGCGAAAAGAAGCCTGGAGCAGAATTGCAACCGACCTTGATATGAGCAAACTTGCAGCGCTTACAACAGAAATTGGTTTTGACGACATCATTCAAACAGCAACAGATATTGTTGATGGCAAAGTTCGTGGACGCGTAATTGTTGATATGAAATCATAAACCAAAAGCCACGGTAAGGAGCAGCCATTGGCGCTTGCAGAACTTACGGAAATAAATCAAAGAGGTCCAAGCCATAACCTGAGGCTAAAGACCTTGATCAACGTTCGATGGCTTGCGGTGCTCGGACAATCAAGCGCTGTTCTCGCGGTATGGCTCTTGCTTGAATTCAGTTTTGAACCAGCATTTTGTTTTGCGCTTATT
The DNA here is from genome assembly GCA_011087745.1 of Hyphomicrobiales bacterium. GTDB lineage: Bacteria > Pseudomonadota > Alphaproteobacteria > Rhizobiales > Rhizobiaceae > JAALLB01. The sequence goes on from JAALLB010000067.1 coordinate 7,097, forward strand.
TCAGTCTCGGTCTTTGTAAATCTGTTTCTAAAGTTCAGATATCCAGCGAACCAAAGACTGTCATCGTGGGCGTCTGCTGCCTTACTAGCATATGATATTATTCAATTGGCAGCTTTGCTGTTTTTAACAGGTGGGTTGCAAAATCCATTTTCATTTCTACTTCTGGTTCCCGTTGTAATTTCAGCAACGGCACTTTCGATAAATTACACACTATTCCTGGGTTTTTTAGGAATTGCCTGCGCAACACTTTTGGCATTTTTCTATTTGCCGCTGCCATGGCTTGAAGGTGTTTCATTAAAGCTGCCGAAATATATATCGGCGGCATGTGGTTTGCGATTATTTCCAGCCTCTCATTTACAGCCATTTATGCCTTCCGCGTTGCAGATGAAGCGCGGAAATTATCGGATGCTTTAACAGCAACCGAACTGGTTCTGCAACGTGAACAGCATTTATCAAATCTTGATGGTTTGGCAGCCGCCGCTGCTCATGAATTGGGTACACCTTTAGCGACAATTGCACTTGTTTCAAAGGAAATGACCCGAGAATTGGAAGATGGGTCAGCTCTTTATGAAGATGCAAAACTCTTGAGAAGTCAGGCAGAACGGTGCCGCGAAATTCTGCAAAAACTAACGTCACTTTCTACTGAGGGTGACAGCCATATTGGTACCATGCCGTTTAGGGCCTGGTGCGAAATTAACGCTTCGATTTTTATGACTTGTAGTCTGGGCAAAATCCTGGATGCGGTTGATCATGAGCTTGCGGATGAGTTGCGGCGGCGGCAGAATTTGCCGATATCACCAATTTTCAATGCGGCCATATATCGCTGCGGCCCGCCTGTTTTTTGAGCTTCTTGATGCGATGACGCCGATAAGCGTCGATCTGCCTGAACAGCGGCACTTTCCGGTCGAACGTCAGGTGGGTGATAGAGACCAGATGCGCCGTTTTGGGAGCGGTCCCATCTACTCTTCCCTACTCGATTCACACATCTTTCGCCATCGTGTATCCGAGTTGGATTGCCCT
>JAALLB010000068.1 GCA_011087745.1 Hyphomicrobiales bacterium
CTGAAACGTCAACCCCAAATAATCAGATTTTCAAGGACTCGGAGTATAATTGTCTTTCGTCTTGTAGGGCTTGCGCATCGGATTAATCGACCGTGCATAGGCTATTGGCGGCTTGGCTGGCACGAAGGTATGTCCATATAGGTTTTCAGCCATCGTAAATGAAACCATACATTCCATCATGGGCACTTCAACAAACTGCCCTCGCCCCGTACGCTCCTTGTGTAAGAATGCTGCCAGCATCGCATAAGCCGCATGAAGTCCTGTTGTCTTGTCCGCCACAAGCCCTGGAAAATAGCGCGGTTCTGTTGTGCCATCCTGCATCGGAATCATGAAAGACGCACCGGATACCGCCTGCACCAAATCATCGTACGCCTAACGTTCGGCATAATGACCTTCAGAGCCAAAGCCAACTGCATGACAGTACACAATCTCGGGATTTATCTCTTTGACGCTTTCATAATCAAAGCCCAACCGTCTCATCCCACCCGCACGTATATTATGAATCACACCATCAGCGAACTTGATCAACTTGCGCAGTATCATTTTCGCACCTTCTTTACGAAGGTCTAAAGTCATTGCTCGTTTGTTTCGATTAATAGTGAGATAGATCGGCCCCATACCCTTGGTGATGTGCGGACCTGCATGGCGCATGATGTCGCCGCTTGGTGTTTCTATCTTGATAACATCTGCACCCAGGTCTCCAAGAAGCTGGGTACAATATGGGCCGAGTACCACTGATGTGAGGTCAATAATTTGATACCCGGACAATGGGCCCTGTTTTTCAGTTTTTACATTTTTTTCCATCGGCTGACTATTGGCGAAACTTGAAAAGAGTTCAACCAAATAAAACCGATAAATCCTTTTCATCCAAATGATATGCTTTTCCAAATCCCCCGTTCAAATAGGCACGGTGAATTTTCAGCGGATAAAATCCGAAGTCCAGAAAATCTATGTACAGCTCAGCTTTTGGATGGACACCAACAAACGCTTGCCTGAACTCACCTCGCCACTCATGGTCATTAGACATTCTTGCTGCTTCACCAACCAACGTTATTCTGGTGTAGGCAAGCCCATCACCTTTGCCTGGCTCACCTAGCATCAAGGAACATTTACTATCTTTAGCGATGCACTTTGAATGTTGTGATAAATCCGAACCCGCAAAGAACAAGTCAGTGGTTAAAGAAAAACATGCAGCAACCCGGCTAACCAAAGGATAACCAGAACCCGTGTCATTTACGGCCAAGGAAGCATATTTTGTCTCTTTCAATAGTTTTTGAGCCAGTTCGAAAGCTTCATCATCGGTTTTACGAATGGGATCAATCTTTTCCGTCATCAAAGCGTTTTCCTTATTTCCACCAGCAAGTTCTCTCGTTATAACATAGAATAAATTTCTTGGAGGAGAACCTAATGCTTGGACAAATGATGGATCAGAAACTACTGATTTCAAGCATCATCGATCACGCTGCCCGCTACCATGGCGATACCGAGGTCGTATCGGTAAACACGGATGGCAGCCAAACACGTACGAACTACGCACAAATACAATCCCAGGCAAGAAAGCTTGGTTCAGCCCTGTTAAAACGCGGAATGGAGCGCTCTGATAGAATTGCAACCATTGCCTGGAATAATTACCGTCATTTGGAGCTTTATTACGGAATCTCTGGCGCTGGAATGGTTTGTCATACGGTAAATCCACGACTGTTCCCTGAGCAACTTATATACATCCTGACGCACGCTGAAGATAAGATAGTTTTCTTCGACGCAACTTTTATTCCCTTAGTTGATGGTGTCAGATCTCACCTGCCACACATCCAGCATTGGGTTTTGATGGAAGAAAGAAATAAAGAACTTGCAGGCAAACATGACTGGATGGAATTCTACGAGGATCTGATTGCTGAAGGCGATGATGGATTTAACTGGCCTGATGACCTCAAAGAACGGGATGCTTCTTCACTTTGTTATACTTCTGGAACAACCGGAAATCCCAAGGGCGTCCTATACTCACACCGTTCAACGCTCTTGCATGCCATGGTATCTGCAACACCAGACGTAATGAACTTTTCCGCGCGGGATTGCCTCTTGCCTGTCGTCCCAATGTTCCATGTTAACGCCTGGGGATCACCTTACGCAGCAGCGCTTGCTGGTGCCAAAATGGTAATGCCCGGCCCCGGCCTTGATGGCAAAAGCCTGGCAACATTGTTTAACGACGAAAAAGTTACGATAGCAGCAGGCGTTACAACCATTTGGGCGGGTCTCATTCAATACCTTGAAACATCTGGCACCAAGTTACCGCACATGAATCGTACGGTCATTGGTGGCTCGGCTTGTCCGCCAATTATGATTGAAAAATTCAGAGATGAATATGGCGTTGAAGTTCTCCATGCTTGGGGCATGACTGAAATGTCACCTCTGGGATCAGTGAACAATCTCAAACACAAGCATTTCGAACTTCCTCAAGAGGCAATAAACGAGATTAGATTAAACTAGGGGCGCCCTCCGTTCGGCATGGAGCTTGCTATCTTTGACGAAGATTTCAACCAACTGCCAAATGAAGGCGTTACTCAAGGTGATCTACATTGTCGTGGCCCCTGGCTACTGGACGAATATTTCCTGGCAGACAAAGGCACAACGCTCAACCAAGGTTGGTTTGACACTGGCGATGTTGCAACGCTTGACCCAGACGGTTTTATGACCATTAAAGATCGCTCTAAAGATATCATCAAATCCGGCGGTGAGTGGATTTCCACCGTTGAACTTGAAAACATTGCAGTGGGTCATCCACAGATCGCAGCAGCAGCTGCGATAGCAGCCAAACATGAAAAATGGGACGAACGGCCTGTTATTCTGGCAGTAAAGGCTGAAGGGTCCGATGTTTCTGAGGCTGATCTCCTGGCATATTACGATGATAAAATCGCAAAGTGGCAAATTCCGGATAAAGTGATCTTTGTTGAACAGCTTCCTTTGGGTGCAACTGGTAAAATACTCAAAAGAGAACTTCGAATGGAATACGAGAACGTCCTTCTGAATGGTTAGCAAAAAGCAGTTTTAATATGAATGAAGCACAGGCATTATTTTTTGCCTTCCAAATCTGGTGTAGTATCGGTGCAATTATTGCGTTGATATTCCTGACAATCGGTATTGATAGAATAGATGAAGACGCTCAAGGTGCCTATGTTTTCCGCATACTCTTGGTGCCAGCGATCTTGCTGATTTGGCCATTGGTCCTTTGGCGTTGGTTCATTCTCGAGACCAAACGCGATGCCTGGCCAAATCGTCATTCACCACCACGTCATGCCCATTTTTGGGTAGCCATAATTTTCGCGCTCGCAATCCCAAGCATTATTGTTATGGGGCTGGTGGTGCGCCAAACCTGGCCGGTAAATTTTGAACCTCAAAAGCTATCTCTATTAGAGGTGCAAATCCAATGAGTGTTAAATACATCTCTGTCCAATGGAATTCCAACAAATGGAAATACAACGCAATCATGCTTGCAAGTGTATTCACATATCTATGGATTTTCATCTTCGTTACTCCAGACATCATGTCGAATGAAGGTCGTATAAACGGTCAGGTCCACAATGCCCGAGCTTTTGGCTCTTGTGCATTCTTGATGTTGAGCGTCATACTTTGCATTGGACCCTTGGCACGGTTGGACAAGCGATTTTTACCTCTGTTGTATAATAGAAGGCATTTCGGTGTGATGACCATGTTCGTGGGGATTACCCATGCAGGTTACATTCTAAACTGGTATTTTGCCTTCTCACCTTCAAATAAATACGAAGCATTATTGTTCAGCAACACCAGCTATGGGCAACTCTCAGGATTTCCATTTGAAGTCTTTGGTATTTTAGCGCTCTTTTGCTTAACAATTCTGGCTGCTACCAGCCATGACTTCTGGCTGAAGTTTTTGACCCCGCGCATCTGGAAGAGAATTCATTATCTGATTTATGCAGCCTATATTTCAGTAGTTGCACATGTAAGTTTAGGCATTTTACAAGATCAACAAAATCATGCGTTCACAGTGTTATTTATTGTTTCAGCGCTTGTTGTGGCTGTTCTTCATCTGCTTGCAGCAATCCATGAACGCAAACACGGTGATCCATTTCCAAACAATTCAGACAATTGGGTTGAAGTATGCGATGTCTCCGAATTACGCGAAGGGTTCGCCAAAATTACCCAACTCACTCAAAAAGAACGTGTTGCCGTATTCATGCATGAAGGAAAACTATCAGCGATTTCCAACGCATGTGCGCACCAAAATGGCCCGTTGGGTGAGGGAAAAATTATTCGCTGTCTCGTCACCTGCCCATGGCATGGCTTTCAATATGATGTCACAAATGGTTCATCACCTGCCCCATTTACTGAAAAAGTGCCAACCTATAACCTCAAACTTGAAGGTTCTTCTGTATTGGTTGACCGAAATGCCAATGCACCGGGAACCTTTGTTGAGCCACTAGTACTACAAACAACTGGAGCAGCAACATGAGTGAGAAAAAGGCACCTTTTTTTGTTGGCTATATGGGCGTTCCAAAAGCTTTAAAAAGCTTCTTGTTAAAAGTATCCTTGCTTTTGTTCGCAGGCTTTACTGCAGGAGCGGTGCTTGCTGGCGCATCACAAGATGATCCAGGGCAAGCTGGCTTTAGATTTGACTATGGCAGGCAAACGCTTACGGGCGTACTAGAAGCAAATCCCTATCCACTACTCTATGTGACACAAGGAAATGACCGCGTAAAAGCTGGACACACCATGATGCTTTCCGGCCAAGGCAAAACTCCCATAATGGCAAACCTTGCTGCATTGGAAGGCAATGAAGTTGAAATTTCAGGTGTCATCCTGAAACGCGGCGAACTTGATATGCTGCAGGTTGCTGGTGGTAAAAAAGGTATAAAAGATCTCTCCAAAGAAGGTACCATCCCAGCCAGCGAACCATTGGGAAAATGGAAATTACAGGGTGAAATTTGTGATGGAAAATGTCTTGCTGGGGCTATGAACCCCGGCCGGGGGCTTGCCCACAAAGCATGCGCAAACCTTTGTTTACTAGCGGACATACCACCTGTATTTGTCTCTAGTCAGCCGGTAGAAGGTAAGGAATTTTTGTTGGTAGCCGATCCAGACGGTGGCCCATTTCCAAGAGAAATGTACAATTACGTTGGTCAATTTTTGGAACTGGAAACAGAAATTGAAAGACGAGGCGACCTTTTGGTTTTAAGAATTGACCCAGACAAAATAAAAGCAATCGAATGAAAAAACTGATCCGACTTTCAATTGTAGCAGTGACGGGATTTATTCTTTTATACATCTCGCGGTTTTGGCTGTTCAGTCTTTGGGATCGACCAGGACTATTCGATATCAAGGCTATTCCGCCACAAGGTGGGCTACTACGCACATGGTTAAGAGGAACTGACTTGGTGCCCTTCGAGCTTATGATTTGGGCCATTGGTGGGTTCCTGGTTTTAACAGGCCTTGAGAAAATATTTGATAAGTTCAAATCACCGCCTCAAAAGTGATTACAAATAATTATCATTTACGTAAACGTAAATATTGCTTTTTGATACTGAATGACTATATCTGGGCGCAGTAAAACTTAAACGTGGAGACCTCTCATGAGCATAGAAGACGCAGCAGCAGCGATTACTGCAAAAGTATCTGGTGGAGCCGGCATTGGCGCAACTGTAAAATTTGATTGTGGCGATGATGGTTGTGTATTGATCGATGGCAATGCAACACCGCTAACCGTATCAACAGAAAACGCAGAAGCTGATTGTACAGTGGTTTGTGACAAGGATGTTTTGGATTCATTGATCGCTGGCGATCTTGATCCTACTGCTGCATTCATGCAGGGCAAAATCAAGGTTGAAGGTGACATGGGCGTTGCCATGAAACTAAGCTCAATCTTGTAACAAACGATATTTACATATTGATTTTTAAAAGGACGACAGACATGCTGTCCTTTTTTATTGCCTAAGTTTTAAGGATAGAAAATGGCTGATCACGGATATGAAGAAGGACGCTTGAACTTGCCCTTTGTTGGCTTTGCAACATTTGGCAAAAAACCAACCTGCGAAGACTGGGATGCCATTGATGCAGATGTTGCGGTTCTCGGCGCTCCGTTTGATTTTGGCACTCAATATCGTTCAGGTACACGATTTGGTCCACGTTCTGTTCGTGAAGCTTCAACCCTGTTCTCGTTTGGCCATGCCGGAGCCTACGATCATGAGGATGATGCAACCTATCTTGGTGAAACTGTACGCATGGTTGATATGGGTGATGCGGATATTGTCCATACAGATACGGAAAAAGGCCACGCCAATATCGAACTTGGAGTTCGCAAGGCTTTGGCTGCTGGTGCCCTTCCCGTTGTGCTTGGCGGTGATCATTCTGTAAACATTCCTTGTATCCGGGCCTTCGATGATCAAGAGCCATTTCATCTCGTGCAAATTGATGCACATCTGGATTTTGTAGATGAACGTCATGGTGTAAGGCACGGTCACGGAAATCCAATGCGCCGTGCCGCAGAAAAAGATTATGTTACCGGACTTTCTCAAATCGGCATCCGCAATGTTTCTTCGACTGCAAAGGAAGGCTATGTCGATGCAAGAGCAATGGGTTCAGATATTGTTTCCGTTCGCCAGTTTAGAAAATTGGGTGTTGAAGGCATGCTCGATAGAATTCCCAAAGGCGTACGTTACTACGTGACAATCGACATTGATGGATTTGATCCATCAATTGCACCTGGTACCGGAACACCAAGCCATGGCGGTTTCTTGTATTATGAAGTGTTGGAATTACTACAGGGCTTGGCAAAACGTGGAGAGGTAATCGGAATGGATTTGGTCGAAGTCGCACCAGATTACGATTCCTCTGGTTCAACATCTTTTCTTGCCGCTCAAGTCTTGCTGAACTTCATCGGATTCATTTTTCACGAGCGTCAATCGTAACATTTACCTTGTTTATTTACTAAAACAGTCAAAAAGCCTGCCAAAAAATACGACTTTTATATTGACGCACGTGTAACAAAAGTGTTGTTTAGAAGTTGGAGTAGACACGCTACAAGCAGGAAACATTATCTGCGAGCGTACAGGGAGCAGTTATACAATATGGCTGAAACAAAATCTGCCACGGACACGTCTTATTTCCGCTTTAAAAACGTCCAGAAAAGCTATGATGGTGAGGTCCTTGTCGTAAAGGATTTGAACCTTGATATTCAAAAAGGCGAATTCGTAACCATGCTTGGGCCTTCTGGTTCTGGTAAAACAACTTGTTTGATGATGCTTGCAGGGTTTGAACCTGCAACACATGGTGAAATCTTCTTAGATGATCGCCCAATCAATATGGTTCCGCCCCACAAACGCGGAATTGGCATGGTGTTCCAGAATTTGCATTGTTCCCGCATATGACCGTTGCTGAGAATCTGGCCTTCCCGCTGGAAGTACGAGGCATGAGCCGTTCTGATCAGGAAGATCGCGTCAAGAAAATCCTTGATTTGGTCGAACTGCCGCAAATGGCTGGTCGACGTCCAGCACAATTGTCTGGTGGACAGCAACAACGTGTTGCCGTTGCCCGTGCATTGGTATTTGAACCTGATCTTGTTTTGATGGATGAGCCGCTCGGTGCGCTCGACAAGCAATTGCGTGAACAAATGCAATATGAAATTAAATACATTCATGAAAATCTTGGTGTAACAGTTGTTTACGTTACACACGACCAAACAGAAGCGCTCACTATGTCTGATCGCGTTGCTGTTTTTGAAGATGGCGTTATTCAGCTTTTGAAGATGGCGTTATTCAGCAGCTTTCATCACCTGAAAGCCTTTACGAAGCACCTCAAAATTCTTTTGTGGCCCAGTTTATCGGCGAGAACAACAAACTACATGGTGTTGTCGAGAAAATATCAAAAGGCATTTGCTAGGTACGTACTGATGATGGAACCTTATTGTATGCCGAACAAGTAAATGTCGACGGTGTTGGTGATAAAACCACTGTTTCACTAAGACCTGAACGCATTGAACTTGATCCGATCAAAGGTACAAAGAACATACTTAGGGTCTGGCGCGAAATAATTGAATCAGGATCCAGCGAAGCTTTGGCAGTCCT
>JAALLB010000069.1 GCA_011087745.1 Hyphomicrobiales bacterium
TCTTTCGCTAAATAAAGAATCACATTTATGAATCAATTCAACGCCTTATCCAATAACGTCTAGTACTGTGGCTATTGTTTTTAATTCCCATTGACCAAGTCCTAAATTTACCGATACATCTCAAACATAGATAACTAGCGGAAAATGCATCATGACAGCAGAAATTACATTCGTTCTTGGTGGCGTGCGTTCCGGCAAAAGCCAATTTGCTGAAGGGCTTGTTTTAAAGTCAGGGTTGAAACCAGTTTATGTTGCCACAGGGCGTGCATCCGATGATGAAATGCTTGATCGGATCGAACTTCATCAAAGCCGTCGGGGTGAAGATTGGCAGACCATTGAAGAACCGCTTGCCCTCGTTGATGCGCTTCAGCAGGCCTCCAATCCCGGGCGGATGGTCCTAGTTGATTGTCTGACGCTTTGGATTACCAATTTGATGATGGCAGAAGCAAATGTTGTGCATGAGAGCAATGGCCTTGTGGGTTTTTTACAAGAAGCCAGTGTACCGATTGTGATTGTCTCAAACGAGACAGGGATGGGCGTTATGCCAATGAACAAAATGGCACGAGAATTTAATGATATAGCAGGTTCAGTTCACCAGGAGATTGCAAGTGTATGTGATGCTGCTTATCTGGTAACTGCTGGCCTTCCTCAACGTTTGAAGTGAGATTTAACAAATGGACGCACAAAAGATACCTGCAACGGTGATTGCCGGATTTTTGGGAGCAGGCAAGACAACCATTATTCGCAATATGCTGGCAACGGTCAATGGCAAGCGTATTGCATTGATTATCAACGAGTTTGGTGATCTGGGTGTTGATGGCGATATCCTGCAGGGTTGCGGCGATGAAACGTGCAGCGAAGATGACATCGTTGAACTTAACAATGGTTGTATCTGCTGTACGGTTGCTGATGATTTTGTTCCAACCATGCAAAAGCTTTTGGAGCGCGATAACAAACCGGATCATATTGTCATTGAGACATCTGGCCTCGCTCTGCCTCAGCCGTTGGTCAATGCCTTCAACTGGCCTGAGATTCGTGAAAAAGTGACCGTTGACGGTGTTGTAACCGTCGTTGACAGCCGTGCGCTGGCAGATGGCCGTTTTGCCCATGATCACGACAAGCTTGATGCCCAGCGCAAGGCTGACGATGCTTTGGATCATGAAAGCCCGCTGGAAGAGCTATTTGAAGATCAATTGACCTGCGCTGACATGATTGTCATGAACAAGGCTGATCTGGTCAATAAAATGGCTTATGACAAGCTGGAAGAGGATTTTAAATCCAAGATTTCAAATTCTGTGAAGGTGATTAAGTCCATGAATGGTTCGCTTACTGCAGATGTATTGCTGGGACTTGAATCTGCCACGGAAGCTGAGGTTCATAACCGTAAATCGCATCACGAAAAAGAACATGATGCCTTTCACGCTGAACACGGTGATGATGCTGAACACGAGCACGACCATGATCATGATGAGTTTGAGAGCTTTGTGGTTGAAGGGCGTGTGGTCAATAACCGTAAAGACCTGATTAGAGGCCTTGGGGCGATTATCGAGCACCATGATATTTTGCGCCTGAAAGGGTTTGTAGCGATCAAAGACAAGCCAATGCGCCTTGTTGTGCAAGCTGTAGGTAATCGCATTGACCATTATTTTGACCGGGAATGGGGCAAGGATGAAGTGCCACAATCGCGTCTGGTTGTGATCGGTCTTGAAGGCTTGAAACAAGATGAGATTTCCAAGCAAATTTCCAAGGCGATGGGCTAGGCCCAAATGCACCTCCTTCTAGCGCAGCAGGGTTCTATCAACGAAAGTAATGAGGCGATTGATCTTGGTCAGGCGCCTGCGGATGTTGTTTTTATCTCTGCTGCCGATACGGAGCTTTCTTCAATTGCTGATGCGCATAAGGTGCTTGGTTCTGATGCCAAAACATTGCGTGTAGCAAACATGATGCAGCTGTCGCATCCTATGTCAGTGGATGTTTATGCAGAAAACACGGTTGCCAAGTCCAAACTCGTGATTGCGCGTATTCTTGGGGGCAAAAGCTATTTTCAGTATGGGCTTGAGAAATTATTGGAAGCAGCGCAGAAAAATGGCATCTCACTGGTTGTATTGCCTGGTGATGATAAACCGGATGCCAGTTTGGCGCGATATAATACAGTAGAGGGTGAATTTGCAGAAAAATGCTGGGCATACCTTAAAGAGGGTGGCCCGGAAAATATGCAAAACCTGCTTCGCCTGACTTCACATCATTTGGGGCAGGACGAGGAACCAGTTGATGCCGTTCCGCTTATGAAAGCTGGAATTTGGTATCCCGCTCTTGGCATTACGGATTTTGCAGCGATCAAAGCTAAATGGGTTGATGGCCAGACCGTTGTTGCAATCAATTTTTATCGAGCATTGGTTCAGTCGGGAGGGTTGCAACCGATTGAGGCAATGGTCGAAGCCTTGAAGGCACGCGGTATGAATGTTCTGCCGATGTTCATTTCAAGCTTGAAGGATGCGGTGTCTGTTGAGATTGTTCGGTCGGTTTTTGGATTGGCCAGTCCGGCTCTGGTTCTGAATGCCACTGGCTTTGCAGTTTCATCTCCGACGGGGGAACACATTCCAACTGTGCTGGAAGAGGGGGGTGCAACCGTTTTGCAGATCGTTTTGGCGGGCGGTTCCCAGGAAGCTTGGCAGAGTTCTTCCCAAGGTTTGTCGGCGCGCGATTTGGCCATGAATGTTGCTCTTCCAGAAGTTGATGGCCGGGTATTCTCCCGTGCGATTGCGTTTAAGAATGCCAAGACATTTAATGACGCCGTTCAATCAAACATTGTAGTGCATGAAGCTGACGAGTCACGAGTTGAATATGTTGCCGAACTTGCACAACAGTGGGTGAAGCTTGCAACGAAGAAAACTGAAGAAAAGCGGGTTGCAATTATTCTGGCAAACTATCCCAACCGCGATGGCAGGCTGGGAAATGGCGTTGGCCTTGATACTCCTGCAGGAACGGTGAATGTCTTGAATGCCCTTTGGGATTGCGGTTATCAGGTTGAAAACTATCCTGCCACTGGTGACGCCTTGATTGAACACTTGCAAAAGGGGCCAACCAACGCGGCATCGGACGGCAGGGTAGTCAGAGAAGCGATTTCTTTGAGTCAATACAATGACTTCTTTGCTACTCTTCCAGATCAGATTCAAGATGAAATTTGCAAGCGTTGGGGTGAGCCAGAGGCTGATCCGTTCTATTTGAAAGAGCAAAATGCCTTGGCACTTTCGGTTTCAAGGTTTGGAAATTTGGTGGTCGGTATTCAGCCGGCTCGCGGTTATAATATCGATCCGACCGAGACCTACCATTCACCGGATCTTGTGCCGCCGCATGGGTATATCGCGTTTTATGCCTGGCTGAGAAACCAGTTTGATGCAGATGCAATTATTCATATGGGCAAGCATGGGAACCTTGAATGGTTGCCTGGAAAAGCATTGTCTTTGAGTGAGGCCTGTTATCCTGAAGCAGTGATGGGAGCGGTGCCAAATTTTTATCCGTTTATCGTCAATGATCCGGGGGAAGGGACGCAGGCCAAGCGCCGATTATCATCCGTCATAATTGATCACCTAACACCGCCGCTAACACGGGCAGAAAGCTATGGTCCGCTCCGTGACTTGGAAGCCTTGGTGGATGAATATTATGAAGCATCCGGAAATGATCCGCGCAGGCTGGTGTACCTCAAAAAGCAGATATTGGAGCTTATTGAAGATATTGGTCTGGATGAAGATGCCGGAATTGCATCTGGCGATAATGATTTAGAAAAGCTTGAGAAACTCGATGGCTATCTTTGTGAGTTGAAGGAGATGCAAATCCGCGATGGGTTGCACATTTTTGGTGCTTCACCGGAGGGCAGACTGAAAGACGATTTGGTTACTGCATTAGTGCGTGTCCCCCGAAATGCCAATGAGGGTGGAGATCAAAGCCTGCAGCGGGCCATTGCAAATGATCTGGGCATGAATTTTGACCCGCTTGATTGTGAGATGGGTGCAACTTGGGAAGGTGCAAAGCCGGAAATTCTTCAATCTGCCTCAAATGACCCATGGCGCACAAATGGCGATAGCGTTGAACGTATTGAGATTTTGGCAACCCAATTGATTTCGGCTGAGATTTCCTGCCCCAAAGACTGGACACAAACGCAAGATGTGCTGGGACATGTCCGCGGTGTGGTTTTACCAGCAGTTGAAGCTTGTGGTGAGCAGGAAATTCAGAGCCTTCTTACAGGACTTGAAGGCAGATTTGTTCCGCCGGGTTCTTCTGGAGCGCCGACACGAGGGCGGTTGGATGTGCTTCCTACCGGCAAGAACTTTTTCTCGGTTGATAGCCGTGCCGTGCCAACCCCTGCTGCATGGGCTCTGGGGCAGAAGTCTGTTGAACTCTTAATAACGCGCTACAGGCAAGATCATGGTGAGTGGCCAACTTCATTTGGGCTTTCTGCATGGGGAACATCCAATATGCGGACGGGCGGCGATGATATTGCCCAAGCCATGGCGTTAATTGGTGCAAAACCCAAGTGGGATATGGCTTCGCGCCGTGTTACCGGGTTTGAAGTCATAACACTTGCAGAGCTTGGACGCCCCCGCGTTGATGTGACACTTCGTATATCGGGCTTCTTCCGGGATGCATTTCCTTCTCAAATTGAGCTTTTTGACAAGGCAATTCGGGCAATTGGATCCTTGGAAGAAGAGCCTCAGGATAATCCCATAGGTAAACGCATGGGTGACGAGCAGGCAAGATTCCTGGATGAAGGTTTGAGTTTTGAAGAAGCCACTCGCAAGGCAGGTTTTCGTATTTTTGGCTCAAAGCCCGGCGCCTATGGAGCGGGACTTCAGGCTTTGATTGATGAAAAGGGTTGGGACAAGCGCGATGATCTTGCCAATGCCTATATGGCCTGGGGTTCATATGCCTATGGTCAAAAAGAAGAAGGGCAGGAAGATCGTGAAGGATTTTCCAAGCGTCTGGCAGGAGTAGAGGCGGTTATTCACAATCAGGACAACCGCGAACATGATTTGCTTGATTCAGATGATTATTATCAATTTGAAGGCGGTATGACAGCGGCAGTAGAGCAGGCCTCAGGCGAACGACCGGCAATCTACCACAATGATCACTCTCGGCCTGAAAAACCCGTTGTACGGGCCCTTGAAGAAGAAATAGCGAGGGTTGTGCGCGCAAGGGCTGCTAATCCCAAGTGGATTGAGGGCGTAATGCGCCATGGCTACAAGGGTGCGTTTGAAATGGCTGCCACGCTCGACTACATGTTTGCCTTTTCTGCAACGACTGGAGCAGTGCGCAACCATCACTTTGAGCTTCTGCACAATGCCTATTTGGTCGACGAAGAGGTCCTTGAGTTTTTGAAAGAAAAGAACCCGGAAGTTTTAAAAGAAATGGCGGAACGTTTTCTTGAGGCAGAAGAGCGAGGTCTATGGACACCGCGGTCGAATTCAGCCAAGTTTCAACTTGAAGAAATTCGTAACGGGACCAACAAAACATGACCGTTAAACCGCTGTATGATGCTTTTAGAGATTATATCTCGATGCGGGATGACGAGATTACGCGAGATTGGTTTGATCGTTTTGACTGGAATCTTCCCGAACGAAATCTTAAACCTGAATTGATACCTGCGGTTGGGGAGGTTGCAGAGGTTTTATCCTTCTGCGGCAAAGGTGAGGAGCGGTTGGTAAAGCTTTTTGTGGAGATGAGAAATCAACTGCAATGGTTGCAATCTTATACGGCCGATGATTTTGGGCAGTACATGGTTGATCATTATGGGTTTGTTGAACTCATTGGAACGCGTGGACATTACCCTTCATCTGAAATTGCTGCCGGATTTGTCTTTTTCGGGCAAGGCGTAGACTATCCAAATCACTGGCACGGCTCGGAGGCGATTTATTACCCCATGACTGGCACTGGCTTGTGGAGCCAGTATAATGGCGAATATGAAACTAAAAAGGCTGGTGAGATTGTAATCCACGAACCAAACGAACATCATGCATTGAAAGTGCCTGAAAACCCGCTACTTGCTATTTGGATATGGCGTGGTGGCAATCTTGCACAAAAGAGCGATTATTAGGAGTTAAGAATGGCTGAAAAATCTGATCGACTTAAAAACATGACCGAAGAAGAGCTTAATGCTCGTCATGCAGAGAAGATGAAAAAGAAGAAGGCTGCGCGCGATAAAATCATTGCGATGAAAACCATCGAAAAAGGCCTGACGATAATTTATACGGGCAAGGGCAAGGGCAAATCAACTGCTGCTTTTGGTATGATTTTCCGGGCGCTTGGTAATGACATGCGTGTGGGCGTTGTACAGTTTGTTAAAGGCAAATGGGGCACTGGCGAACGCGTTATTCTTGAAAAGCTTGGTGCTCAGGTCAAAATGGCGACGATGGGTGAAGGATTTACCTGGGAAACGCAGGATCGGGCCCGTGATATTGAAGCTGCCCAACAAGCCTGGGAAAAAGCCAAGGCCATGATTATGGACCCGGATATTCATATGGTTCTCTGTGATGAGCTAAACATTGTGCTGCGTTATGATTATCTGGATGTGAATGACATCATCGAAACGCTAAAGAACAAACCTGAGATGAAGCACGTTATTATCACCGGTCGTAATGCCAAGGACGAGCTAATCGAGTTTGCTGATCTGGTTACAGAAATGGAAATGATTAAACATCCCTTCCGATCAGGTGTAAAAGCGCAGGTGGGAATTGAGTTTTAAAAACCAATGGCCAAAGATGATTTCGTCTCAGATGTAAATTCTGTTCATCAACGTTTAAATGATGTGCTGGAGCCCACGCCGCTTCAGCGCAATCAGTATTTGTCTGATTTGTATAACTCCAATATCTGGTTGAAGCGGGAGGATTTATCTCCTGTTCGCAGTTATAAAATCAGGGGAGCATATTCCTTTATTCTGCAGGCTTTGGATGAAAACCCTGATCAGAAGAATTTTGTTTGTGCCTCTGCGGGCAATCATGCACAGGGATTTGCTCACGCCTGTCGCAATTTCAAATGCAAGGGCGTTGTCTTCATGCCGCAGACCACACCTCAGCAAAAGGTCATGAAAACATCTGCCTTCGGTGCACCTCATATTGAAATACGGTTGGTGGGCGATGGATTTGATGCGGCGAACAAGGCAGCACTTGAACATTGTGAAGCGGTTGGTGGGCAGATGGTGCCGCCATTTGATCATCCTCGCATCATGATGGGCCAGGCAACGGTTGCAAAGGAAATTCTTGAGCAGTTTCCGGAAGATGAAACAATTGATCATATCATAATGCCGGTTGGCGGTGGCGGACTTTCATCCGGAATGACTAAATATTTGCAAGGAGTTGAAAAGACTTGCAAATTCACATTTGTTGAGCCGGATCTGGCCCCCAGCCTGCACACAAGTTTGAGCAAGAAGAAGCGCATTACACTTAAGGAAGTTGATAATTTTGTTGATGGGGCAGCTGTTGCCCAAATTGGATTGAGTAACTTTGAACAATTGCAGACTTTCGACGTCAATGAAGTGAGATTGGCACCGACGGACCGTGTCTGTTCCACAATGGTCGAGCTTTTAAATATCGAAGGTATTGTGCTTGAACCTGCCGGTGCACTAGGGCATTGATGCGCTAAAAGATACTGAAGATGAAGAGCTTCGAGGCAAGAACATCATCTGCATTGTATCAGGTGGTAATTTTGATTTTGAACGCCTGCCAGAAATAAAAGAACGCGCCCTAAAATTTTCTGGCCTAAAGAAGTACTACATTTTGCAATTCCCGCAGCGCCCCGGTGCCCTGAAAGAGTTTTTGATGACGCTTGGGCCGGAAGACGACATTGCCCGCTTTGAATACTTGAAAAAGTCAGCCCGAAACTTTGGCTCGGTCCTGATCGGGCTAGAAACCACACGTCCAGCAAATTTTGATGTTTTGACAGGCAAAATGGATGCAATGGGCATGCGCTGGCAGGATATTACTGACAATGAAATTCTGGCCAATCTAGTGGTCTATACTCCGAGTCCTTGAAAATCTGATTATTTGGGGTTGACGTTTCAGGCTTG
>JAALLB010000070.1 GCA_011087745.1 Hyphomicrobiales bacterium
TCAAGCCTGAAACGTCAACCCCAAATAATCAGATTTTCAAGGACTCAGAGTATAATCAACGCATCATCTGTGCCTCTCCTGGTTATTTGGATGAACATGGTGTTCCACAAGACCCCTAGGAACTTGAAAATCATAATTGCCTGATCACAAAGCTTGGAAATCACATTGACAGGCATTGGCAGTTCTTGGTGGATGGGGAAGAAAAAACCATTTCGGTTAGTGGAAACCGTATCTCGAACAACGGAGAGCTGATTGCAGATTGGTGCAAGGCTGGATATGGAATTGCATTCAAGTCTTACTGGGATATCAGCGAAGATATTAAAGCTGGAAGGTTGGTTCATATTCTAAAAGAGTATGAAAAACCACGTCGACCACTTCAATTCGTATATTCAGCGGGCGCAACAAAATCTCGTCGCATCCGCTTAATCATGGATCACATTATCAACGGCTTAAGAGCAAATGCTCCAACGTCATCATAATATATTTTGTTCACAGCCTAGGCTAAGAGAACCTAGTCAAATGACTTAACAATGTCCTCAGTCATTTTCTTGGCATCACCCAACAACATCATCGTTCCATCTTTATAGAACAGTGAGTTGTCGATACCCGCATAACCAGAACTAAGCGAACGCTTGACGAAAAGACACGTTGTCGCCTTATCAACATCAAGAATTGGCATGCCGTAAATTGGTGAGGATGGATCATCGCGAGCAGCCGGATTGGTCACGTCATTTGCTCCAATCACATAAACCACATCAGCTTGAGCAAATTCACTGTTGATATCTTCAAGTTCAAACACTTCATCATATGATACATTTGCTTCTGCAAGAAGTACGTTCATATGGCCAGGCATACGGCCAGCAACCGGGTGAATAGCGTATTTTACTTCAACGCCCTCTTCTTTGAGCTTGTCACCAAGTTCACGAAGTGAGTGCTGAGCTTGTGCAACCGCCATCCCATATCCTGGAACAATAATAACTTTGCCAGCATTCTTCATCAAGAATGCAGCATCATCTGCAGAACCTTGTTTAACATTACGCTCTACGCCGTCATCACCAGCAGGACCGGCTGCTGCATCAGCACCAAAACCACCCAAGATAACTGAGATGAACGAGCGGTTCATGCTCTTACACATGATGTAGGAAAGAATGGCACCAGATGAGCCCACAAGCGCACCTGTGATAATCAACGCCAAATTACCAAGTGTGAAACCAATACCTGCAGCTGCCCAACCTGAATATGAATTCAGCATCGAAACCACAACAGGCATATCAGCTCCGCCAATAGGAATTATGAGCAGGATACCAATTAAGAAAGATAAAAGCGTAATGATCCAGAAGATCGTAGTACTTTCAGTTTTCACAAATATAATCGACAAAACAATCAGAACCACAGCCAGAGCAATGTTTATCATATGACGACTTGGCAACATAATCGGCGCACCAGACATACGCCCATCTAGCTTTGCAAACGCAATCACAGACCCGGTAAATGTAACAGCACCAATGGCAACCCCAAGAACCATTTCAATCAGGCTGGCGGTTTTGATACCGTCTGAACCCATAATATTAAAGGCTTCCGGAGCATAAAGTGCACTACCCGCAACCATGACAGCTGCCATACCAACGAGAGAGTGGAAACCAGCCACGAGTTGAGGCATCGAAGTCATTGGAATGGTCCGCGCTACATAAGCACCTACACCGCCACCAATGGTAAGACCAATAATAATAAGTCCCCAACCGCTTACAGTTGGCGAAGCCAAAAATAGAGTTGTCAGAATGGCAATACCCATACCAACCATGCCGTATGTATTACCTTGGCGAGATGTTTCCGGATGAGAAAGGCCTCTCAGCGCCATGATGAATAAAACGCCAGAAACGAGATATAAAAGAGCAGTAACATTTTCCATCTTAGCGCTCCTTCTTTTTATACATTGCAAGCATTCGTTGGGTAACTAGGAACCCACCGAATATATTTACAGCTGCAAGTACCAAAGCGACAAACCCAAGCGACGTTGCTGTCACACCCGCTGCCTGAATACCAACCGCAAGGATTGCACCCACCACGATGACCGATGAAATCGCATTGGTTACCGCCATCAAAGGTGTATGAAGTGCAGGTGTTACTGACCAAACAACATAATAGCCAACGAAAATGGCCATAACAAAAATGGCAAACTGGAATACAAAAGGATCGATAGCTCCGCCTGTTGCTGCACTTGCTACTTGCGAAAGTCTTTGTGCCTGTTCCATCTGGCCAACAGCTGCAGCATCGTTTGCCACCGCTTCAGCTTGCTCGGCTAATTTGCGGGCGCTCTCTGCAAGGCCCTCTGCATTTTCATTAAGTTGTTTTGCTGGCTCGCTCATTTTGCTGCTCCAGATGATTTTGTTGAGGGCTTCTTTGCAGGTGCTTTCTTGGTAGCAGGCGCTGCGCTTTTAAAATTTGGATGAACTACTTTTCCGCCATGCGTAAGCAATGTTGCTGAAACCAACTCATCTTCCAAATCGAGTGAAAGTTTTCCGCTTTCCTTGTCGATCATAGTTTCCAGGAATGCCAGCAGGTTCTTTGCATATAAAAGCGAAGCTGAGGCTGCAATACGGCCTGGCATATTAAGATACCCAACAATGGAAACATCATCGATTTTGACAACTTCGCCAGCCTTGGCACCTTCAACATTACCGCCGCGTTCAACCGCCAGATCGATCAGCACCGAACCCGGTTGCATCGACTTTACCATTTCCTTGGTGATTAAGCGTGGAGCTGGACGCCCCGGTATAAGAGCTGTTGTGACAACAATATCTTGCTTTGCAATGTGATTTGCAACAAGCTCAGCCTGCTTTGCTTTATATTCAGCAGACATTTCCTTGGCATAACCACCAGCTGTTTCAGCTTGTTTAAATTCTTCATCTTCTACAGCGACGAACTTGGCACCTAACGATTCTACCTGTTCTTTTGCTGCCGGTCGTACATCAGTTGCGGTTACCACTGCACCAAGACGTCTTGCGGTTGCAATTGCCTGAAGGCCGGCAACGCCTGCACCCATAACAAAGCATTTTGCAGCAGCAACGGTACCTGCAGCCGTCATCATCATTGGTAAGGCGCGGCTATAATGAGCAGCACCTTCAATAATAGCCTGATAGCCCGCCAAGTTTGCCTGAGAAGACAAAACATCCATAACCTGCGCACGCGTTATCCGTGGCATGAACTCCATGGCAAAAGAGCTCAATCCAGCTTTTGCCATTGCTTCAACGTCTTTCTCATTGCCGTATGGATCCATCGAAGCAAGTACGATCGCACCCTTTTTGTACTTTTTGGCTTCAGCAGGCGTGGGGCGCAGAACTTTTAAAACTACATCTGCTGTTCCAGCACTCTTTGAAGTGGCAATACTAGCGCCAGCTGATTTAAATGCTTCATCCGTGATTTTAGAAAGTGTTCCAGCACCTTTCTCTACGCTCACCTTGCATCCATAAGAAACCAGCTTCTTAATGGTATCAGGAGATGCAGCAACGCGCGTTTCAGCGGAATTGGATTCTTTGGGAACAAAAATATTCATAAAGCTGCCTTCGTTTTAAAAATCTGTACGTACAATACATTGAAAGATTTACCTATCATGTGATAGATAAAATACAAAGTGCGCATTCGGGAAAACACGCAATTGTTAAATAGCTGTGATTAGAGGATCGTTTATAGGGCGAACCAGCAAGCAACCATCAAAACTACGAACAACAAGGTGCCGCCAATCAATCCACCACCTGCAAAGAAACCAAATGCCATGGCAATCAGGATCGCTAGGCAAGCAGCAGTGGTCCACAATGCAAACTTGATAAAGACGTCGTATGTCTTCTCGTGCTCTGGATAGTCCATTGCATTTGCAGGCTGGGTTGTTTTTGCTTTTTTAGCCATTAGGCAACTCCGAAATTTTTCCAAAATTATCAATTTGAGTGTCTATAGAATTTATTGACACTTTTAAAGTGCTTTAAACAATATCAAAGGCTTCTTCGCAATGAAAATTTGTTACCATTAACATCTACGCAATCCAGTTGATTGGGTTCTGGCTTCAAACACTCAGCTTGATTTGATTGTCCGGAAATTCTGCCAACCCAACTCAACTGAATTTTATTCTCCGCAAGTGCAATATAGCTACCCTCAGAAATGATATTACCAGTGTCATTAGCAACCGCTTTAAACTGCCCATTTTCAAGTTGAGCAACATACACTCCATCACTTGATGCCCAGTTACCATTGAGCACAGGAGGACCTGCAAGTTCTTTATCAACCTGGCATGCTGCTAAAAAACTCATAGCTCCCACAGCAATGACACCAAGTGTCAAACTTTTCATACGCTTATACATTTCAAAAACCCTTATTTGCCCATTTACATCCATAATAGAATTACCAAACTACTAGGTCAAGATTGGGCTTCCAGTGTTTCCAATTCATCTATTAAACCTGAAATCATCGACAAACCTTTTTTCCAAAAATTGGGGTCTGTCGCATCAAGCCCAAACGGTTCTAATAATTCGCTGTGATGTTTGGTGCCACCTGCCTTTAGAAGATCAAAATACTTTTCTTGAAAACCGCTTTCAGCATTTTCATAAACTGCATAAAGCGAGTTAACCAGACAATCTCCAAACGCATAGGCATAAACATAAAAAGGTGAGTGGATAAAATGCGGGATATAAGCCCAATAGGGCCTGTAATCCTCGCTAAAATTGAACACCGGGCCCAAACTCTCTCCTTGGATAGAAAGCCATAAGTCACCCAAATCATCACCCGTCAGCTCACCCTTTTGTCGTGCGTCATGCACCTTCCGCTCAAACATGTAAAAAGCGATTTGTCGTACGACTGTATTCAACATGTCCTCGACTTTTTGGGCTAGCATTGCCTTGCGTTCTTCGATTGTTTCACATTTCGAAAGTAACGAACGAAATGTCAGCATCTCACCAAATACGCTTGCAGTTTCTGCCAATGTAAGGGGCGTCTGCGCCATCAAGGCACCTTGACCACCTGCTAATACCTGATGCACACCGTGCCCAAGTTCATGTGCCAGTGTCATCACGTCGCGGGGCTTCCCCAGATAGTTCATTAAAATGTACGGATGCACAGATGGAACAGTGGGATGGGCAAAGGCCCCTAGAGATTTACCAGCGCGCACCGGCGCATCAATCCAGTTTTTATCAAAAAATAGCTCAGCGATAGTTGCCATTTCCGGAGCAAACCCGGAGTAAGCATCCAAAATGGTTTTCCTTGCTTCATCCCATTCTATCAAGCGCTCATCAGCTTTAGGCAGAGGAGCGTTTCGATCCCAATGCTCCATGACTTCAAGCCCAAGCCATTTTGCTTTCATATTGTAGTATCGATGCGAAAGATCCGGGAAGGCTTCTCGAACAGCTTCAACCAAAGTATCAACAACCTTACGCTCAACGCGATTGGCTAAATGACGAGAGTCTGCAATATCCTCAAACCCGCGCCACCGATCAGAAATCTCTTTGTCCTTCGCAAGGGTATTCGTTATCAGGGAAAAGGTTCTGATATTTTCATTCAGCACCCTGGAAACTTCCTGAGCCGCCTCTTTGCGTTTTTCACGATCTGTATCCTGCAAAAAGTTTAGCGCTGTTGCGACAGGATATTCCTCACCGCCAATGGTAAACCGAAGAGAAGACATTGTTTCATCAAAGAGCCTGTTCCAGGCACCTCGCCCGGTTACCGATTTCTCATGAAGCAATTGTTCAAGATTATCATCTAACTGATAGGGCTTGTCCTTTCTAAGATCACTCAACCAGGGTTCGTAATAAGCAAGCGAAGCGTCTTGCGCCATTGCCTCTAAAAGCTGCTTGTCATCAATCCGGTTCATCTCAAGTGTAAAAAACAGCAGATGAGAGCCGGCGGTTGTCATTTTTTCCTGGGCATCGCCATAAAATTTTGCGTTCTCAGGATTGCTGGTATCTCCTGCATAGATAAGACCAGCATAGGACATGACACGTCCCATACGTTCCTCAATTTGCTCATATTCTGCGATTGCCATCGCAAGATCACGAGGGTTGCCATCAAAATTTTCTTGCAGTTTTCCAGAAAAACTCTTCTCAAACTTCTCAGCATCTTGCTGGCAGAGTTTTAAATCTTGCTCAAATTCAGGACTGTCTAACCTAGGATATAAATCAGCCAAATTCCATTCTGGTAGATCTTTCAATCCTGTTTCATTTGAAGAAGTTTGTTCAACAGAAAAATTCGAATTCAATTTCATGTGGCGTTCCTAAGCTTGTGCTCATATTGGTAATCTATAACCCCCTGCCAACGCCAGTGAAAATGCCAACAAAAAATCAATAAAATTTTATCTAGTTCAATGACCAAAGCTTAACCACCTCTTTTAAAGGGTTATTTAGCCATTAGTGCTAATTTGCTTCAAAATGGGACGGTATGCGAGTGGGATCACATGCCATAGACCGAAAGCAACGGATAAATGGCTGACTTGATCTTAATTGTTGATGATGAACCAGTACAACGCAGGCTGCTTCAAGCGCTCGTAGAAAAACTTGGTTATAAAACTGTCTGTGTTGACGGTGGCGAAGCTGCAATGGAAGCACTTTCGGGTAAGCAAGGTCCACGCATTTCAGCAATTATTCTGGATCTGGTTATGCCGCATATGAGCGGCATGGAAGTTCTTGAAGCTTTATCTACCCAAAAAACACATCCACCGGTTATCGTTCAAACCGCACAGGGCGGGGTCGAAACCGCTGTTAATGCCATGAGAGCCGGTGCAGTGGATTTTGTGGTTAAACCAGCTTCTCCTGAACGCCTTAAGGTTTCTATTCAAAACGCCCTTAAACTAGGAGCACTTGAAGGTGAAATTAAACGCATCAGAAAATCATCCGCTGGCAAACTAACACTAGACGAAATTATCTCGGCAAGCCCAAGCATGGACAGCGTTAAGAGAATTGCTCAAAAGGCAGCAAATTCCAGCATCCCTGTTTTGGTTGAAGGTGAATCTGGCGTGGGTAAAGAAATGATCGCCCACGCCATTCAAGGCATGAACGAACGTTCTTCAAAAAGCTTCGTAACGGTTAACTGTGGCGCCCTACCAGAAAACCTGGTCGAGAGTATTTTGTTTGGTCACGAAAAAGGAGCCTTCACAGGTGCTTCTGAAAAACACCTTGGTAAATTCCAGGAAGCAAACGGTGGAACACTTTTTTTAGATGAAGTTGGTGAACTGACATTGGATATGCAGGTAAAACTCTTGCGCGCCATTCAGGAAGGTGAAATTGACCCGGTTGGTGCTTCAAAACCTGTAAAAGTTGATTTCCGTCTTATTTCGGCGACAAACCGCAATTTGGAACAAGAAGTCCGAGACGGTAATTTTCGCGAGGACTTGTATTATCGCTTAAATGTACTGCCGCTTACCGTTCCACCACTTCGTCAACGCCGCGAAGATATTCCTGAACTCCTCAGACATTTTGTAGCACGGATCGCAGTAGAAGAAGGCCGATCCAACATCAAGGGCATTGATCGTGCAACGATCGACATGCTGAGTGAATTCGATTGGCCGGGCAATATCCGTCAGTTGGAAAACGCTGTATTTCGCGCCGTGGTTCTCTGCGAAAGTGACGATTTGACAACAAATGAATTTCCGCAAATTGCTGCGCAACTAAATTACGACTTGCCAGTTGTTGCTGCACCAACAATTGATGCGTCAGGTTCTGTTGGAGCCGTTCAAGCATCTGGCACATTGGCCAACCTTTCTGCAGATTATATGCTGAATCTGATTACGGAAGAAGGTGATATCATTTCACTGGAAAACGCCGAGTGTGAAATTATCAAAACCGCTATTGAAAAATATGATGGCAGCATGTCCAAAATAGCCCGTAAATTAGGTATTGGGCGTTCTACTTTATACAGAAAACTTCGTGAATATGGCCTTGAAGATCATGACGACGAAGACACGAAACTAATGGCCTCTTAACGCCCGACCCAGCGGCATACCCAATTCTTGACTTAGGAAGTTGTTTATACTCCGAGTCCTTGAAAATCTGATTATTTGGGGTTGACGTTTCAGGCTT
>JAALLB010000071.1 GCA_011087745.1 Hyphomicrobiales bacterium
ATCACATTTATGAATCAATTCAACGCCTTATCCAATAGCGTCTAGTACTGTGGTGAATCTTTACACTTGAAGTCACACATTCGACAATTACCATGGTATATGTAGAACGTAACGTGCATTTTAAAGAATAATACGGAGTTTATTTATGAGCGCTATCGACAAAAACCTTTCCAAAACACAGGAAAAGGAAGTCATCCTCATGGCTGAGAAAGCCGTAAGCGACATGAAAAAAGTTCGAAAGAACGTCAGCCAGGTTATTTTTGGCCAAGAGATTGTTGTCGATAACACCCTGACGACCATTCTCGCAGGGGGGCATGCACTACTCGTCGGACTACCGGGCCTTGCAAAAACCAAACTGGTTGAAACACTTGGAACTGTATTGGGTCTGGATGATAGCCGCATACAGTTCACACCAGACCTCATGCCATCAGACATTCTTGGTTCAGAAATCCTGCACCAGGACGAAAAAGGAAAACGATCCTTTCAATTCATCAAAGGGCCAGTATTTGCACAGCTATTGATGGCTGATGAAATCAACCGCGCATCTCCGCGCACCCAGGCCGCGTTGCTGCAGTCCATGCAGGAATATCATGTAACAATTGCTGGTCAG
This sequence comes from Hyphomicrobiales bacterium, assembly GCA_011087745.1. GTDB lineage: Bacteria > Pseudomonadota > Alphaproteobacteria > Rhizobiales > Rhizobiaceae > JAALLB01. Next base: position 611 of record JAALLB010000071.1, read on the forward strand.
CGTTATGATCTACCATCACCGTTTCATGTACTTGCAACTCAAAACCCACTTGAACAAGAAGGCACATACCCACTGCCTGAAGCACAACTTGACCGCTTCTTGATGCAGGTAGACGTACATTATCCGGACATGGAAGCCGAACGCCGCATCATGTTTGAAACAACGGGTACAACTGAAGCTATTGCAAAAAAATCCATTAATGCAAAACGTCTAAAGGAGTTGCAGGAATTAGTTCGCCGACTACCCGTTGGCCAAAGCGTTGTCGATGCAATCCTTGAACTGGTTCGTTCAGCGCGCCCAGGAAGTGCTGCTTCAGAGGTCGAAGAATTCATTTCGTGGGGGCCAGGTCCTCGTGCTTCACAAGCTTTGATGCTTACAGTTCGAGCTAGAGCTTTACTCGATGGACGGCTTTCTCCATCAGTCGATGACGTCGTCGCACTTGCGGAACCAGTCCTACAACACCGCATGCAGCTTTCATTCGCAGCCCGCGCAGAAAACATAACGGTTCGCGATGTTGTTGGAACTTTGAAGAAACGCATCGGTTAATGGCACCACTTGGAGCCATAGCCCAAAGGGAAACCGGGCGCGATACAATCGAACGCGCAAGAGCGCGGGCAGAGCTTATTCCAAGTCTGCTGGTTGAAGCGCGCCGTGTCGCCAATACCGTATTCTCAGGTTGGCATGGCAGGCGCAAACGCGGTATTGGTGAGAACTTCTGGCAATTTCGCCCCTATTCACCAGGTGAAAACCTGTCACGAATAGATTGGCGCCGCTCTGCCCGAGATGAAACTCATATCTATGTTCAAGACAAGGAATGGCAGGCAACTCACACAGTCTGGCTTTGGGTTGATGAAAGCCCCTCAATGCTTTTCAAATCCGACATGGCTTCCGTCGCTAAACAATCACGGGCTCTTGTTCTAGCATTTGCCATGGCTGAGCTTTTGGCAAAAAGCGGAGAACGCGTTGGGTGGTTAGGTCTGACAAGGCCAATATTAAGCCGAAATGCAGCTGAAAAACTGGCTGAAGCACTTGTACTTGCCCCAGCACAAACTCAATTTCCAAACAATCCAGACCTTGGCAATCATAGTGATCTGATAGTTTTCAGCGACTTCCTTGATCCAATTGAAGAAAACTCCGAATTCCTGCAAAGCCTGTTTAAACGAGGAACCCGAGGACATGTAGTCCAGGTTGTTGATCCGGTTGAAGAAGTATTCCCATATTCAGGCCGGGTGGAGTTTCGTGACCCTGAAACGGGGGAACGGTTTACGGCTGGCAACGCGGAAACCCTGAAATCCCAATATGAAACTGAAATTAACAATCGCTCCGAAGAAATGCGATTGGAAACCAGCAAACTGGGTTGCAGTTATACCCGTCACCACACAGATAAGCTTGCTTCTGAAGCACTGGTGAAATTGCACACACATTTAGCGGAGCGTCCATTATAATGTTTGGTCTTCCGCTCGCTTTCACTTCACCCTGGATCCTGATGGCATTGATTTCACTACCCGTTATCTGGTGGTTGCTACGCTTAACACCGCCAAAACCACAAGAGGAAGTATTTCCCCCAACCCGCATTTTGGCACGGCTGCAGGAAAATGAAAAAACGCCTGCCCAAAGTCCTTGGTGGCTTACTCTTCTCCGTTTGTTAATGGCAGCACTTGTTATCCTGGCTATGGCCGGGCCGATCCTTAATCCAGAAGAGTCTGCGCTTGAAGGCACCGGTCCTGTGATGATTGTCATGGATGACGGCTGGGCATCTGCACAAGATTGGGAAATCAAACGCAATACCGCATTGGCACTCGTTTCAGAAGCCAAAGATGCTGGACGAACTGTTATGTTAACTGGCACCGCTGGCCATGAAAATTGGACTGGAGAAGCAATCTCACCCGAAGATGCCGCCAGCCTTTTGCAGGCCAGTGTAAGCATCGCTGCTGAACCTGATCACGCAGACACTGCCAAGCAACTTGAACAAAGCCTAAATACAAACAAACCTGGCCAAATAGTCTGGTTGTCTGACGGCTTGTCACGCGATGGAACGCAAGAATTAAGTGAGGCCATCCGCACTATCAACACACCAACATCCGTCTATCAGGCCGATGTCGAAAACTTGATGGTTATAGAAACAATCAGCAATGAACCGTCAGAACTTTTTGGCACACTAACCAGAGCGCAATCATCCGGCTCACAGCAGGTATCCGTTATTGCACGTGACTTAAAAGGTGTGGTTATTTCCAGGGTAAATGCATTTTTTGGAGATGGTGAAACCAAAACACGATTTACTTTTGATGGACCTGTGGAACTTAGAAACCAGATTGCACGACTTGACGTTGAAACTGCAAATAACGCTGCAGCAGTGCAATTGCTTGATGGCAACAACAGGCGCAGACTGGTTGGACTGATCTCTGGCGAAAAATACGATCTTAGCCAACCTTTGCTTTCTCCACTCTATTACATTTCAAAAGCACTTGAGCCTTTCTCGGATTTAAGACGATCAACAGACGCAAATGTTACGGCATCCGTCAATGAACTCCTCAATCAAGGTGTGTCAGCAATTGCCTTGGCAGATGTTGGTCTGATTACCGAAGCTGCCGAACAAAAACTTGTTAAGTGGATAGAAAACGGTGGCCTTCTAATTCGCTTTTCCGGCCCACGCCTTGCAGGATCACCGGAAGGGAGTTTACTTCCCGTAGAAATTCGCCCTAGCGATCGAAATCTGGGCGGTGCTCTTTCTTGGGAGACACCAAAATCGCTGGCACCTTTTGAAAGGGAAGGCCCGTTCTTTGGCATTGACCCACCGCGCGATGTCTTGGTCAAAAAACAGCTCCTGGCATTGCAGGAGGTTCAGCTTGAAGAAAAGACCTGGGCAACTCTGGAAGATGGAACCCCCTTGGTGACGGCAGAAAAAAGAGGCGCCGGATGGATAGTACTATTCCATGTTGGTTCAGATGCTGAATGGTCAAACCTGCCATTGTCAGGAACTTTTGTGGAAATGCTACGTCGTACAGTAAATCTATCCCGATCAAGCGCAGCTACACCGACACAAGCCAAAACAATTTCACTGCCACCATTACGCGTCTTAAATGGTGAAGGACAATTTATCCCGCCAGAACCAAACATTAAACCATTGGTTATTTCAGCAGAACTAACCAAATCTGTAACTGCCGAAAATCCACCGGGATTTTACGGAACAGAAGACGGCTTTACCGCTCTCAATCTGTTCGAGGAAGAAACTACACTGGTTCCACTCAGCGAAACAAATTTTGCTAACGGTTTTACACGCCAAAATTATCTGACCGGCGCAAGTTTTGATTTCAAGGTTTGGTTGCTCGTAGCTGCCGCAATATTGCTCTTGCTGGATTGTTTGGCAGTCCTTTGGATGGCAGGTGCTCTTCGTGGAAAGAAACTACCTTCACGAGGGCTCGCTGCAGTATTGATTTTTGGTTTGGCACTGGCAATTTTCTCAAACACTTCGGCTTCGCTGGCTCAGGAACAAGATGAAACCTTCGATTTCAAGTCAGCCTTGGAAACAAGACTTGCCTATGTTGTTACCGGCATCAATGAGGTCGACAATGTAAGCGAAGCTGGCATGCGGGGCCTGACGTTCTTTATAAGCAGTCGTACTGCCCTTGAGCCAGGTGATCCAATTGGTCTTGATATCAGTCAGGACGAATTATCCTTTTATTCTTTAATCTATTGGCCCATTGACCCAAGAGCAGAACTCCCCAGCCCGGAAACCATTGCGCGCATCGATGCCTTTATGAAAGAAGGCGGCAGTATCTTGTTCGACACCAAGGATCAGGTATCCGGCGTTTTGGGTGGTACGTCAGCATCGCCTGCGGCTCGAACATTGCAGCAAATCTTGTCGACGTTGGACATCCCTCCTCTTGAACCCGTTCCGGCTGATCACGTTTTGACAAAATCATTCTACCTTTTGGATCGTTTCCCAGGACGCTATGCCGGTGGAGATTTATGGATTGAGAAATCACAAAACCTTAATCCGGAAGAAGGTAGACGGCCTGCCCGCGCTGGAGATGGTGTTTCGTCCATAATGATAACCAACAATGATATGGCAGGTGCCTGGGCCGTAGACGGCAGTCTGCGCCCAATACTTCCAACCATTCCGCCAGACCCGACACAGCGAAATTACGCTTATCGTTCAGGTGTCAATTTGATGATGTATGCCCTAACCGGAAACTACAAAGCTGACCAGGTTCACTTGCCGGCTTTGTTGGAACGATTGGGACAATAGGTGCGAACATGGAAAACCTGAACATCACCTTCGCACCTGAACTGCCCATTTGGTTTTTGGCAATCCTTACAGGCGCAATTGCGCTTTTATGCTTGTATGGCTTGTTCAAACAATTAAGAGGCAGTTTTGTCAGAACCATCGCTGGTGCACTTATGGCACTTGCGCTGTTTAATCCATCCCTGCTTCAAGAAGACCGTTCTCCGCTAAAAACCATCATTCCGCTGGTGATCGATGAAACAACCAGTCAACGCTTAAACAACCGCGATGAACAAACCGCAAGTGCAGCAGATGACGTTAGAAAACAATTTGAAAAGCTCGATAACTTTGAATTGCGCGAAATTCGTGTAACAGATCAAATCTCGCAAACCAGCGACGTGTCTTCTGCTCTGTTTTCTTCGCTCAATAATGCAATGCAAGATGTTCCCAATGATCAAATGGGCGGAGCAATCTTTATCACGGATGGTCAAGTACACGATATTCCTGAAACCAAAGAACAATCAAAAATAAATGGACCTCTACATGTCATTGTAACTGGCAAGCAAAACGAACGTGACAGACGCATAGTTCTTAAAAACACACCGCGCTTTGGCGTTGTTGGTGAAAGCCAGGAGATCATTTATGAAATTGCAGAAACCGGTTTTGAAAACAGAACATCAGTAGAAGTTACCATCAGCCTGGATGGTGAAGTCGTTGCTATTGACGAAGTGATTGCTGGTGAAGAAGCATCCTTTATATTCGATGTGCCACATGGTGGGAAAAACATCATAGAGCTGAGCGCCGAGATAGCTACAGACGAAATCTCTGAAATCAACAATCGAGCATTTACAACCCTAAATGGCATTCGCGAAAACTTGCGGGTTCTTTTAGTTTCTGGAGAACCGCATGCAGGTGAGCGTACCTGGCGCAATCTTTTAAAATCAGATGCATCTGTTGACCTCGTCCATTTCACAATTCTGCGCCCACCAGAAAAACAGGACGGAACGCCGATCAACCAACTATCTCTTATTGCGTTTCCAAAAAGAGAACTATTCGTTCAAAAAATTGATGAGTTCGATCTGATCATTTTTGACCGATACAAGCGTCGCGGTGTATTGCCAGTTTTATATTTTGATAACATTGCAAGATATGTGCGTGACGGCGGAGCTGTCCTGGTTGCAGCCGGGCCCGAATACGCCGACAATTTAAGTATTGGCGCAACGCCATTAAATTCAGTACTTCCGGCAATTGCAGACGGGCAGGTAACCGAAGCGCCCTTCACGCCGCGCATTCCCGAAACAGGACAAAAACACCCCGTTACGCGAGATCTAGATGGATGGAACATCGATAAACCTGAATGGAGCCGCTGGTTCCGTTCTGTCGGCGTTAATGAAACTGGCGGTGAAAGTATTATGGAAAATGAAAATGGCGAGCCAATCCTAATGTTGCAACGCCATGATGAAGGCCGTGTCGCACTATTCTTGTCCGATCATGTTTGGTTATGGTCAAGGGGTTTTGAAGGTGGCGGACCGCACGTTCAGCTCTTACGCCGCCTTGCCCATTGGCTAATAAAAGAACCAGAGCTTGAAGAAGAGCGTCTCACAGCAGGGGCAAGTGGTAAAACTCTTACTCTTACAAGACAAACACTGGGTGAAAAACCAGAAGACGTTACAATCACATCTCCATCAGGCGAAAGCCAAACACTCGGTTTTGAAGAAGCGGGTACTGGGATCTGGAAAGCTGAAACGCAAGTTGAGGAAATCGGTCTTTATCGAACAAGCAGCGCAGAATTCACCGCCCTTGCACAAGTTGGCCCGGCCAACCCAAGAGAACTTGCTGCAGTGGTAAGCACCACTGAATTACTCACCCCGATTGTTGAAACAACATCAGGCTCGATTGGGCGCATAGAAGACAAGGGCATTCCGCGTTTAATCCAGATCGGACAAAACGCGACAACAAGTGGCCGTGGTTGGGCAGGTTTGGTAAACAGCAATGCAAGCGTTTTAAACGGTGTCTTCCGCATACCCCTGTTCACCGGCTTGATCGGCCTGGCACTTTTACTACTCGGCTTTGCCTCTATGTGGTTTAGAGAAGGTCGTTAAGCAGGTAGGTATTGCCTAGCAAGCCCCGAAAACTTTTCGGTAGTTCCCTCATTTAAAGGACAGAGTAAAATTCGGGCCGGGTCTGCAGGTCCGGGTAATTTGATTTGGCCAAGACTAACCTGCTCAAATCCAAACCTGTTGTAGTAATCAAAATCACCTACAAGAATAATTGCTTGATGACTTTCTTCTCGAACTGCATTTACTGTTCTCGACATCAATGCAGCACCAACGCCTTCATTTTTGTATTCCGGTGCCACAACCAAAGGTCCCAGCAATAAAGCTTCATCTTCACCCAAAAGAACCTTGGTCTGTTTTACTGATCCAGCCAATACCCCACTTCTGTGAAGGGTAAATGATAAGGAAGCCTCGTGTGGCACGCCTTCGCGCAATCTGAAGGCAGAACGGGTAAAACGACCAGGGCCAAAGGCTGCTTCTGCCAGCTTTTCTACTGCATCAAAATCTTCAGGTGCTTCAGTTTTTATAATATCGGTAAGAGAGTTCATTATTCAGGCTTTTCAAAAGAGTATTTTGCAACCAAGGCCCGAATAGTTTCAAGACCAAGGTTAGACGAGCTAAATCATGCGCATGGGGCGCAAGCTGGTTCGTCGTCGCAAAATTCCTTTGGTGAACATAATGTCCTCTTGAATAACTTCAAAATCGGATATCACGCAAAATCAAATACGTCTATCTAAAAATTTGTGGCTGGTTAATTTAATCACCAATATTCAGAGATCGGTTCACCAAAATAAATTTCCCTGATACGGTTCAAATTACCCGCGGTTATCGTATTGGGTAAATTATCAAGTGCAAAAAACCCCATTTCAGCAATTTCTCTGTTTGGCTTGAAAACTTCAACTGCACGCCATTTTTCTGCTTTGTAAACCGCTACATGATCACGCTTGGATGCTGAATTATTCTTGTAAACGCCAAGCAGTTTTGGCTGACTTAGAATTTCGAAACCCACTTCCTCGCGCAATTCCTTTACAGCAGTTTGAGCCATGGTCTCGCCCGTTTCCACGCCACCGCCTGGCAAGTACCACCCCTCAACATAAGTCTACCGTATGCACACATCTTTGCTGAAGGCGACCGGATGGGTCTTTCCATGTG
>JAALLB010000072.1 GCA_011087745.1 Hyphomicrobiales bacterium
AAAAACCCTCACCTGCACTTTCTCATTCAACGTTCGGTAACTTGGCAATACCTTCTCAAGTTATCAATAAGTTAAAGTGCTTTTTGGAGCACTTTATGCATGACTTTCGGTAGCGCTTCATCATTGAGTTTTTCAATTTTACACCACCAACCTTGGTGTGGAACAACGTCTATATTGTCGATTCTCCATACCGTAAGCTCCAAATGAAAGTGAGTGAAAGTGTGTTTTGCAACGCCGGTATTCTTCCAATTACCTTCAATAGGAGCCTGCGTTGTATCTGCACTTCCGTCATGTCTGGAGTTCCAATCAGTTGTTGGAACTTGCGTCATTCCGGCTAAAAGTCCCTGATCAGAACGTTTGCACAAGAATACCTCATCGTTGGAATTGGTAATTACAAATGCAGCCCCTTTTAGGGTCGGCTTGTGAGCCTTTGGTTTCTTATAGGGATAGTTTTCAGCGTCGCCATTTTTAAAACCCTGGCAATCCGCATTGATTGGGCAAAGACTGCACGCAGGGCGTTTTGGAGTGCAGATTGTGGCGCCCAAATCCATGGTTGCCTGGGCAAATTCACCCGGTCGTTCTCTATCCAGAATATCCCCAAGCAATATTTTGGTTTCCGCTTTGGCATCAGGGAAAAAAGTTTCAATGCGTTTATGACGAGACATCACGCGTTCAACATTCCCATCCAAAACAGCAACCGGTTGATCAAATGCAATAGATGCGATTGCCGACGCGGTATAGTCCCCAATACCTGGAAGTTTTTTAAGCTCTTCAAAGGTTTCGGGAAATTTACCTTTATACTCGGCAACTATGAAGTCCGCACATTTTTTCAAGTTGCGTGCTCTTGAATAATAACCCAGCCCGGCCCAGGCCTTCAGAACGTCTTCTTCGTCACTCTTTGCCAAATCAAAAACGCTTGGCCATTTTGATATGAATTTCAGAAAATAGTCTTTTACAGTTGTAACTTGGGTTTGTTGCAACATCACCTCAGAAAGCCAAACATGATAGGGGTCTGCACGAACCTCAAGTGCATGGTCATGGGGCGGCACTCGCCAAGGCATTGAACGTGCGTGGATGTCATACCAGCCAAGAAGGCGGTGGGAGAAAGATGTCTCTCCTTTTTGTTTTGAAGGTTCAGTGCTATCCATAATGCCAAGGAACGCGATTAAGAACAAAAATCAAGTCATGTCAGAAAAACCAACATCAAAGAGTACAAAAAAACGTGGAAAGAGTTTCCAGCCACGTTCAGTCTCGGAAATCGTTGGCAAGGTATTAGAACCTGTTTTAGCACGCCGTGCGGGTATGACTTTGGATTTAATGAAGGCTTGGCCAGAAATTGTTGGTGAAGAATTCCGCGAAACGACCAGACCAGAAAAAATCAACTGGCCTCGTCGTGCGCATGAAGATGATCCTTTCAAGCCAGCCGTTTTGGTTGTGGCGTGTGAAAATTCTGCTGCGCTGTTCTTCCAGCACGAGCAGGCGGCAATTTTGGAGCGGGTAAATGTCTTTTTCGGGTTTGAAGCAATTGGGCGCATGACAATTCAGCAAAAAACAGTAGTTGCTGCAAAATCGCAAAAGAAAATTGAACCAGTCAAAGTTACAACGGATGACGAAATTCGCCTGGCTTCTATTTTGGAAGAAATCGACGATCCGGAACTCAAGGAAACGCTGGCAAAATTGGGGCGCGGTGTGATTGCAAGGAATGCAAAGTGATAACGCAGATTTTATCTCAGAAGCGCTCCTGCGACATTATATGAACGAGATTGTCATGCTATGTTCAGGTTAAAGTAGTATACAAATATTCAAATTGATATTGGAGTTAAATATGAAAATCACACGTCGTGAAGCATTACCTGTCTTTGCAGCTACGGGTGTTACCGCTGCCGGTGCTTTAACCGGACTTCCTGTCGTTGGAAGCAAGCTCGTTCAAGCGGAAGATCTTTCAACACTTATGGATCCAGGTCCATTGGGAGAGCGTGTGGTGGGTGATGAAAATGCACCCGTGACGATCATTGAATATGCATCAATGACATGCCCGCATTGTCGTGCCTTTCATAAAGATGTTTATCCAATAATAAAGGAAAAATACATCGATACCGGCAAGGCAAAACTGTATTTCAGAAGCTTCCCGTTCGACCCCGCTGCAGCGGCTGCAACAATGCTTGCTGAATGCTCTGGCGACAAGTATTTTTCCATGGTCGACATCCTTTATGACAAGCAAGCAACCTGGTCTCGAGGAAAAGTGGTCGATGAACTGTTTAAAATCTCAAAACTTGCTGGTTTTACACAGGAGTCGTTCAACGCATGCTTGAAAAAGCAAGAACTTCTAGACAATGTATTAGCAATTCAGAAAAACGCGGCTGAGGTATACGAGGTTAATGCAACGCCTACCTTCTTTATCAATGGTACAAAATACTCAGGCAATATGTCTGCTGAAGTCATGGGCGAGGTTATCGATTCACTCGTGTGATTTCTGGCGACTTGTTTTTGGTCGGCTTAAAATTGGTATTCAAAAAATAAGCGGGCAAGGCATGTTCCTTCGCCCGTTTTTTAATGGGGAGGTGAGCCGTTGAAGTTCAATAAGCTTCGCCTTCTGGGTTTTAAATCTTTCGTTGAACCTACTGAATTCCTTATAGAAAATGGACTGACAGGTGTTGTTGGCCCTAACGGCTGTGGCAAATCCAATCTGGTTGAAGCTCTTCGCTGGATCATGGGTGAAAACTCATACAAAAACATGCGCGCCTCCGCGATGGATGACGTGATTTTCTCTGGTTCAGGCAATCGCCCAGCACGTAATACTGCAGAAGTTTCTCTTTTTCTTGATAATGCAGACAGAACCGCACCAGCCGCGTTTAATGATGCAGATGAATTGCAGGTTTCGCGACGAATTGAGCGCGAATCAGGCTCTGTTTATCGCATCAACGGTAAGGATGTTCGGGCAAAAGACGTGCAACTCTTGTTTGCAGATGCCTCAACGGGCGCAAGATCACCTTCAATGGTTGGGCAAGGCCGTATCGGTGAATTAATCTCTGCAAAACCGGTTGCAAGACGAGCATTGTTGGAAGAGGCAGCGGGTATTTCAGGCCTGCATTCACGCCGCCATGAAGCTGAACTTCGTCTTCGCGCTGCCGAGACCAATCTCGAGCGTTTGGATGATGTTGTTGGTCAACTCGAAACTCAGCTTGATAGTTTGAAACGCCAAGCCCGGCAGGCAAACCGATACCGCAATTTATCTGGTGAAATTCGCAAAACTGAAGCATTGCTTTTCCATCTGCGTTGGGTAGCTGCCAAGGCCAGTGAGTCAGAAGCGGAAAGCGCACTTTCAGTCTGTACATTGGCGATGGGTGAACGCGCCGAAATCCAGGCGAATTTCGCCAAGATAGAAGCAATTGCGTCACAAAAATTGCCGGCTTTGCGCGAGGCAGAAGCTGCAAGTGCAGCTGTATTGCAAAGGTTGCAAATTGCCAAAGGGCAGGTGGAAGAAGAAGTTGCGCGCCTCGAGGGACGCAAAAACGAACTCGAAAGCCGTTTGACCCAGTTGGAAAATGATCTTCAGCGCGAAGAACATATTGTTGCAGACAATGAACTAACAATTACCAATCTTGATGGCGAACAGGCCGAGCTAGAAGAAGCCAGTCGCCGCGTGGGTGAAACAGAAGCAAAATCAAAAGAAGAACTATCTGCAGCAACAGATGCTTTAGGTAGTAGCGAAACTGCTTTTTCCGATTTGACTGTAAAACTTGCAGACGAAAATGCTCGCCGCACTCAATTGCAGCGCACTTTGGAAGAAGCCCAAACACGCAAACAAAGAATTGAAGATCAAACCAAAACTGTTGAAGCTGATTTGGCTACAATAGTCGCAGAGATTTCCGGTCTTGAAGGCCCTGCTGCAAAACAGGAAGAAGTTACAAAACTTGAAGCTTTAACCCAAACGCTTGAAGCAGCACTCTTAACAGCTGAAGAAGCAACGCAATTCGGTCGGACTTCAGAACAAGCTGCACGCGGCCCGCTGGAAAAAGCTGAAGGCAATTTGCGCGAGATTGAAACCGAAGCTCGTACTCTTCGGCAAATTTTGAACCCTGGCGGTGAAGATTTGTTCCCGGCCGTTGTGGAACGGATGGATGTCGAACCAGGTTATGAAGCTGCATTAGGTGCAGCACTTGGTGAAGAATTGGATATTTCAATTGAAGAAACAGCACCAGTACATTGGGGAATTGCCGGTGATGGTTCACAAGACCCAAGCCTGCCGGAAGGTGTAAAACGCCTTAGCACTTTGGTAAAAGCACCCATGGAGTTATCTCGTCGCTTGGCTCAAATCGGCGTCGTTGACAAAATTCATGGCGATGCAATCGCAAAGCAATTGAAGCCAGGACAACGCATCGTTTCTATCGAAGGTGACCTGTGGCGCTGGGATGGATTTGTAGCAAGTGCCGAAGCTCCAACTGCAGCAGCGTTAAGGCTTGCACAGAAAAATAGATTGATTGAGTTGGAAAAACTTTCAGTTGATGCTCACGCCCAAGTGCAGCAAGCTCAAGAAGTTTATGACAAGGGAAAACAGAAAACCGCTGATTTGATTGAGTTGGAATTGCAGGCACGCGATGCAATCCGTTCTCATCAACGCGGGCTTGGTGAAGCGCGTGAAGCACTAATCATTGCAGAACGTTCAGTCAGCCAATTAGCAGCAAAACGTTCTGCGCTTGAAGAAGCAAAGACCAGACTGTTTGATGACCTTCAGGAAACTGAAAAACGCGTTGTTGAAACAGACAGCACCCTTTTGGCAATGATTGATATGAGCGCATCTGACGCTGAACTGGAAGCATTGCGCATGGAGGTTGCTGAAGACCGTGCCCGACTTGCAGAAGCAAGGGCTGCATCCCAGGGATTATCTCGTGATGCAGAAGCACGAGGGCGACGCCTGGAAGTTATTCAAACTGAACGTCTTAATTGGCAAAACCGTTTGAAAAATGTTGCAAAGCAAATTGAAACACTGGCAAAACGCCGAGATGAAACTGCAGCGGAAATTGCCAAGCTTGCCGATGCACCAGAAGAATTTGACGCAAAACGTCGAGGCCTGATGAACCAGTTGGAAAATGCTGAAACGACTAGACGCGATGCAGCTGACGTATTGGCAAAAGCAGAAACAACACTGGCTGAAGCCTCCAAAGCTGCACGTCAATCAATTGATGATCTTGCAGATGCCCGCGAAAAAGTTGGCCGTTCCGAAGAGCGCCTGAACGCTGCAAAAGAACGCAGAATAGAAGTTGAAGCTCGCATTCGCGAAGAACTCGAGTGTCATCCTGCCGACACAATGGAAATGGCCGAGCTTAAGCCAGATGATAAGCTGCCTGAAGTTGAAAAAATTGAAAACAAGCTCGAACGCCAAAAAGCAGAGCGTGAACGTTTGGGTGCAGTTAACCTGCGTGCCGATACAGAACAATCCGAGATCGAGGAAAAGCGCACAGAAATCATCACGGAACGCGATGATCTGATTGATGCAATTGCCAAGCTTCGCTCCGGTATTCAAAGCCTGAACAAAGAAGGACGCGAACGTCTGCTTGAAGCTTTTGAAGTTGTAAACGTTGAGTTCAAACGCCTCTTCACACATCTGTTTGGTGGCGGTACGGCGGAGCTTCAACTGGTTGAGTCTGATGATCCGCTTGAAGCCGGTCTGGAAATCCTGGCACGTCCTCCTAGCAAAAAACCGCAAACCATGACGCTTCTTTCAGGCGGTGAGCAGGCTCTTACAGCAATGGCGCTGATCTTTGCGGTATTCTTGACCAACCCTGCGCCTATTTGTGTGCTTGATGAGGTTGATGCGCCGCTTGATGATCATAACGTTGAACGCTTCTGTAATCTTATGGACGAAATGTCTGCTTCCACAAAAACCAAATTTGTACTGATTACGCACAACCCGATTACAATGGCTCGCATGGACCGTATGTTTGGCGTGACCATGGCGGAGCGCGGTGTCAGCCAGCTGGTTTCTGTGAACCTTGAAGAAGCAGAAAAACTTCGCGAAACTGCTTAAAATTTCTAGTGAAATTCAATCAGAATTGCACCCAGTGCAATCAGAATACTAGCAATCATTCGTTTGAAGTCGACTTTCTCATGGAAGAATAAAACGCCGATGCCCGTTGCAAAGATTATTGAGGTTTCTCGCAAGGCAGCAGCTTCACTCACCTTGCCAATACGTGTTGCAAGCATCAGTGTTCCAAATGAGAAGAATGCAATCAGCGCACCAAATACCCCGCGTACAATCAAGGGTTCAACTTCTGGTTTGTTTTCAAGCTTTTTCCAGTGACTATAGGCAACAATGGGGAAGCCAAATCCACCGAGAAAGAAGAACCAGGCTAAAAAGGTAAAAGGGTCAAACGCAGTGCGAATGCCCAGGGCATCCACAGTTGTATACAGAGCCACAAAAATACCTGCGCAAACCGCAAGCAATATGGATATCAAAAGACCGCGCTTCGCTTCCCCGGTTAATTCGGTCTCGCCAAGGTTGATGAAGGCAAGCGAGAAAATTGCTCCAGATAAGAGTAGTAATCCCGCCCACTGACTAAGAACCAGGGTTTCGCTGAAAACAAACAATGAAGGAGGGCGGTTACAACCGGACCAATGCCACGTGCAATCAGATAAACCAAGGTAAATGAACCTCTGGAAAAGGCTGCTGCCTGAAACCACTCATAGGCGATGTGAAGCAGAAATGAGAAAAACAACAAGGGGATGAGTTGTTCACCAGGAAGTGGAAAAACAAACAATGCAAAAGGTGCTGCCATGAGCGAATACGCAACATTAATTGCTCCCCGATTTAAATAGGGGTCAACGCCGCCCTTGTTTACAGCCGCAAAAATTGCGTGGGCCAAGGCTGACATGAGTGCCAAAAATAATGCCAGAACTTCACCTTGCGGTGTTCCAGCCATGGAGACAAATATTTCGCCCATTAATTCACTTTCGTAATTTCAAATCCATGTTTGTCAAAGACACATAAAGCTGTCAAAGATATTTAAAATAACTTTGGGGACCCGCATGGATATCAAGGCAGTCATATTTGATAAAGATGGAACAATCACAGATTTTTCCGCCACCTTTAATCCGGCAACGAAACTGGTGCTGGAGGAGATTTGTGAAGGTGATCCGGAATTGCTTGAGCAGGCAGCTCGTGCAGTGCAATTCGATTTGGCAAGCAACAAAATTCTGGATACCTCGATTATCATCGCCGGCTCTGGCGTAGACATTGCCGAGGCGTTGTCCAGCGTTTTACCGATTGAGGATATAGAAGAGTTTGGTATTGGTCTTGATGAAATGTATGGCGAAGTTTGCCAAAATACCGTTCAGGCTTTGCCAGGCATTTCTGCGGCCTTGGAAGCACTGCATGGGGGTGACATTTTATTGGGAATTGGAACCAACAACTCAGAAGAAAATGCCATTAATCAATTGGAAGCTCTGGATGTAGACCATTTGTTTGAACATATCTTCGGAGCCGATTCAGGATATGGCGCTAAACCAGGAAGCGGCATGATTGATGCGTTTGTGGAAAGGTTGGGCTTAAAACCCCATCAGGTATTGATGGTGGGTGACAGCGTTCATGATATGGAAGCAGAAAAAGCTGCAGGTGTAAAAACATGCGCAGTTGAAACAGGACCTGCAAAGCGTGAAGAACTTTTACCGCACGCAGATCTGGTGCTTGCATCAATTGCCGATTTGCCAGGTGCACTCAGTGTGAAGTAGCTGATTGGGTTTAGAAAAAACTCAAGACATTTGCATAGGATTCGACAAACCGAATAACACTGGATGGCGCTTCATCATTGCTCAACACATGAATGACGCCTGTGGCTCTGTCGCATAAAATAAAGGCTAACTGGTTATCTTCATGAGACGTATTCAGTTTTATTGCCGCAGCTCTACTTTCTTCAAATCCGAATAACTCCGCAGGGACTTCGAACAGAAACTGGCACCCGGGTTTATCTGCGGCTTCCACAATTGCGTTATACCCATCCTACTCCAAAACCCGAATGTTTTGGTGTGATATGATACGAA
>JAALLB010000073.1 GCA_011087745.1 Hyphomicrobiales bacterium
CATAAGGGTAATTCTCCTAGAGTTTTACCCTCCGACAAACAAGGGGCGGTTCAGGTGAATTGTTTGTTTTTCTATTTTGGCAATTGGCACATTTGCCAGATCGCAATGACAGGTTTTCTTTGGTGCCATTTGCAGGCATTACCATGATCATGATTCTAGGGTTCTTTGGACTTGCCTATTCATTTTACCCATATGTAGTGCCCGACCAAATGACGATCGATGAAGCAGCATCAGCACCTGAAAGCCTTTTGATCATTCTGGCAGGCACACTCTTTGTACTCCCGGTTATCATTGGTTATTCAATATTTGCTTATAGGGTATTTGGTGGGAAGGCAGCTGAACTGAGATACGATTAAGTTACAAACCGTAATCTTATTGTCTTTCATCAATTTGCAAACCTGCTTGATATGCCTGCTCAAGCAGGCTCTTGCGGCGCTCTTCTGATCCCGTGGAGCCATATAAGAAGTGCGTGCGTTTATCCGTAAACCCGAAATAGCCAAGTGTTCCTGTTTCCCAGATATTGATCATGGATTTCTCAATTTCCGCATGCGGCTCCCAGGTATCAGGATTTGCACCTGCCGGTATCAGTTGTATTGCTATTCGTGGTTTTTGAAGAGACTTATTATGATCATCCAATTGGTCATAGGCCCAACACCAAGACCATACTCTTTCCAGCCACCCTTTGAGCATAGCGGGCATGCCAAACCAGAACAATGGAAACACCATGCAAACCGCATCGCACTTAATCAATGCGTGCCTGTTCTCTTAATATGTCGTCTGGTGCAGGTTGACCTTCATCTGCTGCAATATCAGCCATTGACCAAGTTGGATCTAACTTTTCGAGATGTAAGTCAGCCAACTCGCAGGTATGTCCAGCCTCTATTACACCTTCCATAAAGCGTTGTGCGGTCGCATGGCTTAAGGAATTAGAATTTGGATGGCTCAATACAACAAGTACATGCATGGCTAGTTGAAGAAACCTCCAGCGCGAAGAGCCTGTTCGATATCTTCTTTCAAATCTGCAGGGTCTTCCAAACCAACATTCAAACGAACCAGAACTCCATCACCCGTTCCTTTAGCAATTTTACGGTCTGATAGATTGACCAACACCGCAAGACTTTCATATCCAGCCCACGAATATCCTCGTCCAATTAAGTTTAGTGCATCATAAAATCGTGCAGCCTTCTCGATATCATCAGTTTTCAAAGTGAAACCAAACAGGCCTGTTGAACCCTTAAAGTCTCGTTTCCACAAGCCGTGTTGTGGATGTGAAGGCAGAGCAGGGTGCATCACTGTGGCAACTGCTGGATGTTCTTCCAGCCATTTGGCCATTTCCAGTGCGTTCTTTTCGTGTTCCCGGATACGAACGCCCATCGAGCGCAAACCTCGAAGTGTTAAATAGGAATCATCAGGGCTGGCACAACAACCCATCAAACTAAAGTGTGCATAAAGCTGTTTCCAGCACCGTTCATTTGCTGAAACTGAACCCATTACAAGATCAGAATGACCTGCCGGATACTTTGTAAGAGCATGAATCGAAATATCAACTCCGTGATCTAGAGGTTTGAAATACAAGGGAGTAGCCCAAGTATTATCGATCATGACAATCGCATTTCGTTCATGAGCAGCTTTGCAGATTGCAGGAATATCCTGAATTTCAAATGTATTAGAACCCGGGGACTCTGTGAAAACAACCGATGTATTATCTTTGATTAAATCAGCAATGCCAGCACCAATTAGCGGATCATAATACTCAACATCAACGCCCATCCGTGTGAGTGTACGATCGCAAAATTCTCGTGTTGGACCATAGCAACTGTCGAGCACTAGAATATGATCGCCTGCACTTACGAACGCCAAAAGAGGAATCGTGATAGCCGCAAGACCCGATGGTACAAGAATGGTTCCGACAGAACCTTCAAGGGCGTCAAGTGCTTCACACAGCGCATCCGTGGT
The DNA here is from genome assembly GCA_011087745.1 of Hyphomicrobiales bacterium. Lineage (GTDB taxonomy): Bacteria > Pseudomonadota > Alphaproteobacteria > Rhizobiales > Rhizobiaceae > JAALLB01. The sequence continues at coordinate 1,957 of JAALLB010000073.1, forward strand.
CGGTGTTCCGCGTGTACCATAAGTATATTTCTGAGCCCGATTACGCATCGTTTCATAATTGGGGTAAAGCACGGTTGATGCATGAACAACCGGCGGATTTACGAACCCATGATAATCCTCAGGGTGATTCCCCGAGTGGGTAAGTTTTGTATCAAGCTGATATGTTTTTTTCATTGAATTACCAGCCTCGTTGTCGCTCATTATGAAATTCCCTACTAAAATGTTCGTATTTTTCGAGAGTTACCCAAAACAGAAAAAATCCATTTTCGCAATAAAATGGTCGAAAATTCAAAGAATTTAACCCTAATTTCCGTTTTTTCTATAGTTATTTAGCCAATTTCTAGGTTGTTGACATGGTTTTCACAGGTTTCAGAAAATTTTACCCTTGACGTAAACGCAACAATGCAATTGTATACGGTCATTGGTTTTGGGGGAGAATTCCACTTGTCGGAATGAGTTTGTACTTTCAAGCTCGGAACAAAACCAAATTAATCGGCCCACAGCAAACAAGCTGTGGGAGGAAACTAAATGGGTAACAGAAAAGGCTGTTTTCTATGAAAAAAACTATCGTATCTGCGCTTGGTGCAGCTGCAATGAGCGTAACTGCGTTTGGTGCGTCCGCTGCAACTCTTGATGATGTAAAAGCCAAAGGCTTTGTACAGTGTGGCGTGAGCCAGGGGCTTCCTGGTTTCTCAAACCCAGACTCTGCTGGTAACTGGACAGGCATCGACGTTGATCTTTGCCGCGGTGTTGCTGCTGCAGTATTTGGCGACGCTTCTAAAGTGAAATACACACCTCTATCGGCTAAAGAGCGCTTTACAGCACTTCAGTCTGGTGAGATTGATGTTCTTTCACGCAACACAACTTGGACTGCAACTCGTGACACAACTTTGGGTCTTAACTTTGCTGGCGTAAACTACTACGACGGTCAGGGCTTCATGGTTCGTAACGATCTTGGTGTTAAGTCTGCTCTTGAGCTTTCAGGAGCGTCTATTTGTACTAACACTGGTACAACAACAGAACTTAACGTTGCTGACTATTTCCGTGCCAACAAGCTTGAGTACGAAATTGTTGCATTCGAAAAAGCTGACGAAGTTGTTGCTGCATACGACGCCGGTCGTTGTGACGTTTACACAACTGACCAATCAGGTTTGTATGCACAACGTTTGAAACTTACAAACCCTGCTGACCACACAGTTCTTCCAGAAATTATTTCTAAAGAGCCTCTAGGTCCTGTTGTTCGTCAAGGTGATGACCAATGGTTCAACCTTGTAAAGTGGACACATTTCGCAATGGTAAACGCTGAAGAGCTTGGCATTACTTCTGCAAATGCAGAAGAAATGAAAAACTCAGACAACCCTGCTATCAAGCGTGTTCTTGGTACAGAAGGTGAATTCGGCGCAGCACTTGGTGTTGGTAACGATTGGGCATTCAGCATTATTAGCCAAGTTGGTAACTATGCAGAAAGCTTCAACCGCAACGTAGGACCAGACACACCGCTAGCTATTTCTCGCGGCACAAATGACCTTTGGTCAAAAGGTGGTCTACAATACGCTCCGCCAATCCGCTAAGGATTTGAAACATATTCAGGGCCAGTCAATTGACTGGCCCTGTTTTTTATAAGCGGCATTAGATCGTAAAAGATAACAAGAATTCGCATTCCGTAGAGCGCAACAAATGCAGTTCCGGATATGCAACAGGTGAGGGACAATGGCTGTAACAGATATGCCAAACGAAAACGAGAAGCCTAAAGTAAGGCTTCTGAACGACCCAAAATTTAGATCCATCATATTTCAAGCATTATTGGTCGCATTCCTTGTGTGGCTAGTTTGGGGAATGGTTTCAAATGCGGCCTTCAACCTGCAAAAGGCAGGTATTGCTTCAGGATTTGATTTTCTGGGAATAGCAGCCGGGTTCGGCCTCAATTTTTCACCCTTCCTTGAATACAACTCGGACTCTACATTCCTGGATGTTTATTGGGTAGGACTTCAGAACACACTGGTTCTTGCAGTTATCGGCATTTTCTTTGCCACTATAATTGGATTTCTAGTGGGTGTAGCGCGTCTTTCAAATAACTGGGTCATCAATAAAATGGCTTATGTTTATGTTGAAGTGCTGCGAAATATTCCATTATTGCTGCAAATTTTCATCTGGTACAAAGGCGTTGGTGCTTTTCTACCTGCGAAGCGAAATCCAGCAGATCTGGGAATATTCGGACAGCTAAATGCTGCGGGTCTTTTTGCACCAAAACCAGTTTATTCAGATGGTGCTGGTATGATACCTCTGGCTTTGCTTGCTGCAATTTTAATCACATTCTTCATCAGTGGCTGGGCAAAGAAGCGTCAAATCGCAACCGGTGAGCGTTTCCCAGTGTTCTGGACAGGACTGGGCCTGATTATCGGATTGCCATTACTAGCCTATTTCATATTTGGTCAACCAATTTCAGCAGAGTATCCAACCGTTGGTAACTTTGGTCCTAAAGGTGGTATGCAGGTAATTCCTGAGTTGATTGCCCTCATTCTGGCATTGTCTCTCTATACAGCTGCATTTATTGCGGAGGTTGTTCGGGCGGGAATTCTAGCGGTTAATAGGGGGCAGACAGAAGCATCCTATGCCCTTGGACTTCGTCCAGGTCAAACGCTTCGCTTGAACATTATTCCTCAGGCAATGCGAGTTATCATTCCGCCGCTAACCAGTCAGTATTTGAACCTTACCAAAAACTCATCTCTGGCCGTGGCTATTGCCTACCCGGATTTGACAGCGATTTTCGCGGGTACTGCCTTGAACCAAACAGGTCAGGCAGTTGAAATTCTTCTCATGACCATGCTGACCTATCTGGCAATTTCGCTGATAACGTCGATGTTTATGAATTGGTATAATTCAAAAATGTCATTGGTAGAGAGATAGGAAAGCGATCATGGCTAATACAAAAAATGACGTAAGTTTCGTTCGCTCAGAAATGGTTCAGGCCGTTGCACCACCAAGTGGTGAAATTGGCGTGGCTGGTTGGATGAAAAAGAACCTGTTTTCATCAACATCAAACACCATACTGACATTAATCGGTATGTATCTTCTGTATCTGGTTGTTCCAGGTACCTTGAGCTGGGGTGTATTTGATGCGGTTTGGTCTGGTGAAAATCGCTTGGCCTGTGCAACGGTTGCGCAGGGCGGTGAATTGCCGGATGGCTGGAAAGCTGCCTGTTGGCCTTATGTTGGCGCTTATTTCAAGCTCTTCATATATGGTCGTTATCCGGATGCAGAACTATGGCGCGTAAATCTTGTGCTGTTCATGTTCTTTGTTGGATTGGTACCACTTCTAATGCCTTCATTGCCATACAAGCGCGAAAACCTGATTTTTATGCTTGGTATTTTCCCGGTGGCATCATTTGTTTTGCTTTCTGGTGGCAACCTTTCTTTAAACGGTTTCTTACTTCCAGAAGCAATCATGGCTCCATCAACATTCAAATTTTGGATTGATTTCATAATACTCAGCCTAATTGTTTGTGGTCTGGTTGGCGCCTACATGAAGGCAACTGAAACAGACCCTAGGCAGGCGGTAACATTGGCTGCCATTGCAATGGCGGTGCTAGGTGTAATCCTGTTTGTCATGTCGGTAGATTTTGGCCTTGTGCCAGTTGAGACATCTTTGTGGGGCGGGTTTGTTATGACACTGGTCATTGCGGTAACAGGTATTGTTGCAGCGCTGCCATTGGGAATACTGCTTGCTCTGGGACGTCGTTCGCAAATGCCGGCTGTTAGTTTGTTCAGTGTAATCTTCATTGAGTTCTGGCGCGGTATTCCGCTCATCACAGTTCTATTCATGTCATCTGTGATGTTGCCACTCTTCTTGCCGGATGGGGTAACCTTCGACAAATTGCTTCGTGCACTTATCGGTGTTGCGCTGTTCTCATCAGCATACATGGCTGAGGTAGTGCGTGGCGGTATGCAGGCAATCCCTAAAGGTCAGTACGAAGGTGCGATGGCTGTTGGTCTAAACTACTGGCAGTCCATGCGGATGATCATTCTTCCGCAGGCATTGAAGATTGTTATTCCTGGTATCGTGAATACATTTATTGGTCTGTTTAAGGACACAACGCTGGTTTCAATTATCGGTCTTTTGGATTTCTTGGGTATGATCAACCTGTCACACTCAGATTCAAACTGGGCGACACCCGTTCAAGCTATGACGAGTTATCTCTTCTGCGCATTAATATTTTTCATCTTCTGTTTTGCTATGGCGCGGTACTCCGTGTTCATGGAAGACAGACTCAACACTTCTCATAGGTAGGTAGAATAAATTATGGCTAAGGCAACAAGACCTGCAAAAATGGCTAAACCAAAGTCTCCGGATGATCTTAAAGAGATCAAAGGGGTGGGACCTAAACTTGAAGGCGTTCTGAACGGTCTGGGTGTTTACACCTATGATCAGGTTGCACGCTGGAAAAAGAGCGAGGTTGAATGGGTTGATGATCATCTGAAATTCAAGGGCCGCATCGATCGCGATGAGTGGATTCCGCAGTGTAAGAAAATGGCGAAAGCATCTCCAAACAAAGCTGGCGCAAAACCGGCTGCTAAAAAAGCTGCTTCAACCAAAACAAAAACAAGTGCTGCAAGTAAGGCTGGAGCAAAAGCAAAGACCGCAAGTGCTTTTTCACGCAAGGCACCTCCAAAGTCTTCTGCTGCAAAAGCAACTAAGAAGCCAGCGGCCAAAAAGGCAGCTGCACCTGTAATGGCTGCTGCTGCAGTCGCTGCAACAGCTGCAAGCACAAAACCGGCTAAGGCAAAATCATCTGGTAATGGCTCAAAGAAGCTCGCTGTTTCAGATACTGATGTAGCGATTGAAATCACCAATATGAATAAATGGTACGGTGATTTCCATGTTCTGAAAGACATTAACCTGAAAGTTATGCGCGGTGAGCGTATTGTTGTTGCCGGGCCTTCCGGTTCTGGTAAGTCGACCATGATCCGCTGTATCAACCGTCTGGAAGAGCACCAAAAGGGTCATATTGTTGTTGATGGCAATGAACTCACAAACGATTTGAAAAAGATTGATGAAGTTCGCCGCGAAGTAGGTATGGTGTTCCAGCACTTTAACCTCTTCCCACATCTGACAATATTGGAAAATTGTACGCTTGCTCCAATCTGGGTTCGCAAGACGCCTAAGAAAGATGCAGAAGAAATTGCGATGCATTTTCTTGAAAAAGTGAAAATTCCTGAGCAGGCATTGAAGTATCCTGGTCAACTTTCATGTGGTCAGCAGCAGCGTGTGGCGATTGCTCGCTCGCTTTGTATGAACCCGCGCATCATGTTGTTTGATGAGCCAACTTCAGCGCTTGACCCTGAGATGATCAAGGAAGTGTTGGAAACGATGGTGAGCCTTGCTGAAGACGGTATGACCATGATTTGTGTGACCCACGAAATGGGCTTTGCACGTCAGGTTGCTAACCGCGTTATCTTTATGGATGAAGGACAAATCGTTGAACAAAACGAGCCGGAACCATTCTTTGATAACCCTCAACATGAGCGCACAAAACTCTTCTTGAGCCAAATTCTGCACTAGGCAAATGCGTAAAATAATTAAAACAACGGGGCTGTTAATCGCAGTCCCGTTTTTTATTGTGCTATTGTATGCGTTGGCGGCCTTAATCGGTGGGTTGGTACCATCTGGTTCACAACAATCCTCTCTCGACAGTCCGCTTTTGGAAAAACCGGTTTTCCTCACCACAAATGCACTGCACGCAGATTTAGCTATTCCAGTCAATGCTACTACGTTACAACAGTTTGCTTTCCTGCAAGATACGGGTTTTCCTTTGGATAGTCCAAATCTTGAATACCTGGTGATCGGGCTACTCGATTCACACATCTTTCGCCATCGTGTATCCGAGTTGGATTGCCCTG
>JAALLB010000074.1 GCA_011087745.1 Hyphomicrobiales bacterium
TTCGTATCATATCACACCAAAACATTCGGGTTTTGGAGTAGGATGGGTATACAATTTCAAGATTGTCGGATGATGTGTCCCACTCGCCTTTGGTCGGCATTAAGAAGTCGGGAATAATACCCAGCACTTTGCCGCCATTTTCCTGAACTGCAGTTGATACAGCTCCCATTATGCCGCGAGAGCCACCGCCATAAACCAACCTAATGTCGTTTGCGGCAAGTGCTTTGCCAAGGATTGTAGCTGATTGGACAAATTCTGGTTCATTACCAAGCTGTGAACCACAATAAACACAAATTGATTTGATTGTTGGCATTATAGGGTTCCTTTATTATGTATGATATAGAGTTGTCGAATGGATATGAACGAATCATATTTAATTGAATTTATTAGATTATACGGCGTGGCAGAGACGATATGGCAAAAGGTTTAGCCCCAATATTTTTTACAGCTTGCGGAGTGGTTGTCGCAGGTGTTGTAGGGTACACAATTATAGAACCAAATTTTAGATCAGAACCAGCATCAGTAATTATTACTGAGAATGCGCCTGAGGTCGAGAGTAATCTTGAGACAAAAACCGAGCCTGAAGCACAGGAAACAACAAAACTGGAAACCAGCGAAGAAGTTGCCAAGACTGAGCCGGTGGTTGAAGAGGCAATTGAGCCTGTCAAGGTTGCACCAGTTCTACCGACTTTTGATTTGGTACGCGTTGAAAAAGACGGCAGTACGGTCATTGCAGGCAAAGGCCCTGCCAACCAATCTGTTGAATTGATGGATGGAGAAGCCAAGCTTGCCGAAACTACTATTGGTTCAACTGGTGAATTTGTATTTGTTCTGGACAAGCCGTTAAAGCCGGGTGCGCATGAGTTGTTTTTGCGAACACTTCCTGAAGAAGGGGATGCGGTACAATCATCATCCTTAGCGTTTGTGGATGTGCCGAAGCCAAATACAATTGGGGATGTGACTGTTTTATTGGTGGAATCTGGCAAACCGAGCAAGGTGCTGCAAAAAACTGAAGTTGAACCATCCACACCTGAGCCAGTGGAAGTTGCGAAAGTAGAACCTCCAAAAGAAGAAACTGTGAAAGAAGAGCCAGTGGCGGAGGTGGAAGAGTCAGATGAGGATGTGCCCGAAACTGAGGTAAAACAACCAGAAGAAGAAATTGCCAATTCAACGGTTAGCGATACTGCACAGGAAACGGTTTCAATCGCAAAGCCTGAAGAAACTTCTAAAGTTGAAGCCAAGGAGGAGGTGCAAGAACCAACTGTTGCCAAACCGGTTATAGAAGCAAAGCTTGCACCTGTTCTGATTGAAGCAGCTGATATTGAAGCAACCAAGATATTTATTGCTGGTACTGGAGAGCCGCGTTCAACTATTAATATTTATCTTGAAAATAAGTTTTTGGGTACGGTGAAGGTAGCAGATAATGGTGCTTTTCTATTTGAAGGTACAAAAGATATCGGGCCTGGTAGATATGACATTCGTGCTGACATGACAAAAGGGGGTGTCGAAGTTTTAGCTCGCGCTGAGGTTAGGCTTGTACATGAGCCAAAAGTTGTTGAATTAGCAAAAGAAGAGCCTGTGAAAGCTGAGTCTGTGCCAGAAGCTACCGAAACAGTGGAGGCAGAATCGGCACAGACAGAAGTTGAGCCGGCTGAAACAGAAGCTGCCGATTTGCAAACAGAACCAGAGGCCGAAACTGAAGCAGAGGTTGAAGTAGAAGCTGAAACAGAGGTTGTCGTTAACACCGAAGAAGCAAAAGAGGTTGAACCAGTCGTTGTGGATGAGGCTAAAACCGAAGAAAATACTGAAACTACGGTTGAAGAAGTTGTTGCTTCTGTTGCCAAAGAAGATGAGCCTGAGGCCGCTGCAGAAGTTGCTGAAACTGAAGAGCCAAAGCCGGTTGAAGTTGAAGCGCCCAAGAAAGAAATTCAAACGGGAAGTGCGGTTATCATTCGCCGGGGTGACAATCTTTGGACTGTTGCGCGACGCAATTATGGAGCGGGTATTCGGTACACCACCATATTTGATGCGAACCGCGATCAGGTTCGGGATCCTGACTTGATTTATCCGGGTCAAGTCTTGAAAGTTCCTGAAAATGAGCAATCTGTAGAATAGAATTTTGATGGTTTGACTTCATCGGTAAATACCGATAATGAAATTTCATGACATCTACAAAAAACCAAAAATGCAGTTGTGCATCAGCTGATAAAATGGCCGACGCTCTGAAGGTGCTCGGACATCCTGTGCGATTACGAATGGTGCAAGAACTCAAATCTCTTGAGAGTTGTTGTTGTGCCGATATGTGTGAGTGTTTTCCGCAATCGCAATCTACAATTTCACAACATCTTTCGGTTTTGAAAGAAGCTGGAATTGTCAGTTTTGAAAGACATGGAAACAAGTCATGTTTTTCTCTCAATCATGATGTTTTGGAGGAAATTCAAACGGCAATGGCTGAGCTTTTTAACAATCAAAGTCTGGGTAAACAGAATGACTGATACTGGCATTGCAGGAAATACGTCGGTTGAAGACCAACTCAATGGTAAAAAACCAATGGTAGATGCTGGTCGCGGTGGCATGAAGGGCACGATCATGAATTTGTGGCCCTACATGTGGCCAAGCGACCGTCCAGACTTAAAAAGACGGGTATTTTATGCTTCGATCTTCATGGTTATTGGCAAGATTGTTACCGTCCTTATACCCTATTTTTACAAGCTGGGAACCGATGCGCTTACGGGTGATTTGCAGAAGAGTGATAGTATTTCTGATTGGATGCCATTGTTTCTTCTGACGCCTGTTGTGCTGGTGATTGCCTATAACATTGGCCGCGTGGTCTCGCTTGGGTTTAACCAATTGCGGGATGCGCTGTTTGCAAGTGTTGGTCAACACGCAGTACGGCAGCTTTCATCCATCGTGTTTGCCCATCTACATGCATTAAGTCTGCGCTATCACCTGCAAAGAAGGACAGGGGGGCTTACTAGGGTTATTGAACGCGGAACCAAGGGCATTGAATCAATAGTTCGGTTTTCAATTCTAAGTGGTCTTCCAACCATTCTTGAATTTGCTTTTATGGCAGTTGTAATTTGGTATTGGTTTGACTGGCGCTATGTTGCAGTTATTTCAGCTATGGTTTGGGCGTATACTTGGTTTTCAGTTCGTGCATCGGATTGGCGTATCGATATTCGCCGGGACATGAATACCAATGATACGGAAGCCAATTCCAAGGCTATTGATTCCCTGTTGAATTTTGAAACCGTTAAATATTTTAGCAATGAAAAATTGGAAGCTGATTGTTTTGGCGACTCGATGGCGAGATATGAGACGGCTGCCACAAGGGTATGGACTTCATTAGCGTGGTTAAACTTTGGGCAAGCGGTCATCATGGGTGTAGGCATGGTATCGTGTATGCTGTTGTCGGTTTATGCAGTGCAAGCTGGTGAACAAACGCTTGGAGACTTTGTCATGATCAATGCTCTCCTGATGCAATTGTTTGTGCCCCTTAACTTCATTGGTTTTATCTACCGAGAAATTCGTCAGGGTTTTGCTGATCTGGAAGAAATGTTCAAGCTTTTGGGTGTTGAACAGGAAATTCAGGATAAGCCCGATGCTACCGAAATGGATGTTAATGAAGGGAAAATTGAATTTCGGAATGTCTCTTTTCATTATGATAAAGAACGCCAGATTTTGAAGGATGTTTCATTTGATGTGCCGGCAGGCAAGACGGTTGCAATTGTTGGACCTTCTGGATCTGGCAAGTCCACGATCTCTCGCTTGATGTTCAGATTTTATGATGTCATCGAGGGTGCTATTTTGGTCGATGGACAAGACTTGCGCGATGCAACGCAAAAAAGCCTGCGTGATAATATTGGCATGGTCCCTCAAGACACCGTGCTCTTTAATGAAACTATTGCTTATAACATTCGCTATGGACGACCTGGTGCTTCAGACGAAGAAGTAGAACAAGCTGCAGAAATGGCGCAGATAGGCGACTTTATTCGTAGCCTGCCAGATGGATTTAAAACAGAAGTGGGTGAACGCGGGTTGAAGCTTTCAGGTGGCGAAAAACAACGTGTTGCAATTGCTCGAACCTTGTTGAAAGCACCACCAATTTTGATATTGGACGAAGCAACCTCGGCACTTGATACGCAAACCGAGCGAGAAATTCAGGCCGCACTGGATGTGGTTTCAAGAGACCACACAACTATTGTGATCGCGCACAGACTTTCAACCGTAGTGTCGGCTGACGAAATCCTTGTGTTGCAAGCTGGTGAAATTATTGAACGGGGTACTCATAAATCCTTATTAAAACAAAAAGGGCTTTATGAACAAATGTGGAGCCGTCAGCGTGAAGCAACAGAGGCTGAAGAAAAGTTGAGAGCAGCACGTGAAAGCGATGATCTTGGTATTTTGACACGCAAGAGACCAAGCAATGATTGAGTTGAATTCATAAACCTGATAGCAGTCAGGAAACTATTTGCGGAAATATCATGAGCCTAACTAATTCTATTCGAAATGCCTTACCTCCCGTTCATCCGGAGGGTTATAAATTTATTGCAATCTTTGCGGTTGTAACCGTTCTACTTGGCTGGCTTTGGTCACCGCTGTTTTATTTGGGGTTGGCACTCACCATATGGTGTGCACTTTTTTTCCGGGATCCGAAACGGGTAACACCAATTAGCGATGAGCTCGTGATAAGCCCTGCAGATGGTCAGGTTTCTCATGTTGGTAAAGTTGTACCACCCAAAGAATTGGATCTTGGTGAAAAACCACTGCTTCGCGTTTCTGTTTTTATGAATGTATTTAACTGCCATGTAAATCGTGCTCCAATGAAGGGTAAAATTGATCGCATTGTTTACAAGAAGGGCAGTTTCCTAAACGCTGAACTTGATAAGGCATCTGATGAAAATGAACGCAATAGCTTGGTGATCAATACAGAGCAGGGTGAAATTGCCGTAGTGCAAATTGCCGGCCTGGTTGCACGTCGTATTGTTTGTTGGGCAGAGCAAAGTGAAGACATAGATCAAGGCGAGCGATTTGGCCTAATTCGATTTGGCTCGCGTTTGGATGTTTATCTGCCCAAAAGTGCGCAGGCAAGTGTTGCTGTTGGACAAACAGCAGTAGCAGGGGAAACAATTTTGGCGAGGTTCAATGATGATGTAACCGTTCCGCTAATTAGAACCAGCTAAGGAAAACGGGGCAATTTTATGGAAAATCCATTTCCACCTTTTGATCCAGATGGCGATGACGACAAAGCACCGGTAGCTGAAGAAACTGCGGTTCGCTTGCGAGATATTCCGCTTCGTACAATCTTTCCAAACCTTTTGACGCTTTTAGCGATTTGTTCCGGGCTGACATCCATTCGATTTGCAATCGAGGGGCGTATTGAGCTTGCTGTTGCAGCAATTATCTTTGCTGGCTTTCTTGATGGGATTGATGGTCGTGTGGCTCGGTTTTTAAAATCGACAAGTCGTTTTGGTGCCGAGATGGACAGCCTTGCAGATTTCGTAAATTTTGGTGTGGCACCGGCAATGCTTTTGTATTTTACACTATTGTCAGAAGCACGTTCCATTGGATGGATTGCAGCCCTTATTTATGCAAGTTGCGCTTGTCTGCGGTTGGCTCGTTTTAATGTGATGCTTGATAATCCACACGCACCTGAATGGCTTTCAAGGTTTTTCACCGGTGTTCCTGCACCAGCAGGGGCGGTTGTTGCTTTGCTTCCTGTTTATTTGATGTTGATGGGTGTTGAAAAAACCGAAGGCTACGCGTGGTTAGCAACTGGCTTCACATTAATTGCCGGATTTTTCATGGTGTCGAATATTCCGACATTTTCAGGCAAGAACCTTACAACGAAAATACGCCGAGATTTCGTGCTGCCCGTTATGATACTCGGGGTATTTTCAGCTGCTGTGTTGTTTAGCTACCCGTGGATATTGCTTACCGTTATTGCACTTGGATACCTGGCGTCAATTCCATTTTCCATGCGAAATTGGAGTAAATGCCAAGCAGAGTATTCCGAATAGTACTCAATAAGTTATTCAGCAGCTTCAACCACATCATCCGGGTTGCGTTTTGCTCTCTTGGTTTTGCTTGCTTTCTTTGCAGGTGCCTTTTGTTTCTTGGGCATCTGGGTGACATTTGAAGCTGCAATCGCATCTTCATCAACCTCAACTTGCGCAAGGCCTTCAGCCATAACCAATTCCGGTTCTGAAATTTGTTCAGTGGTTTTGTTTTTCTCTTGAATAAATTCATGAAGTTGGTTGGCAGTGTTAGCATCACCGGAATAAGAATCAGCGTGAGCAATGTAGAGAATGCCAGACCTGAGATAATAGCCGTTGAAAGCTGTACCCACCAAATTGCAGTAATTGAACCAACAGTAATGGTCTGTGCAAAGAAGTTGAGATTGATCGACAATGCCATCGGAACAAGACCCATAATGGTTGTCACCGTGGTCAACATAATAGGTCGCATACGTTGCGCAGAGGTTTTTAAAACCGCATCATGAACAGATGCACCGTCTTCGCGAAGACGATTATAGGTATCAATCAAGACAATCGCATTGTTCACCACAATACCAGCTAGGGCAATTACACCTGTACCTGTCATGATGATTGAGAACTTTTGACCCGTGAGCATCATTCCGATTAATACACCGATCACCGCCAGAATCACTGTCGATAGGGTAAGGATGGTTTGATAGAATGAGTTATACTGAGTAACCAGAATAATGAACATCAAGAAGAGGGCAGCTGCACCAGCATTTGCCAGGAATTCACCCGACTCTTTTTGCTCTTCATCCGCACCACGGAATTTCAAGAATATGCTTTCAGGCCATTCTTGTTCATCAAGCCAAGCCTGAATTTCTTTAACTTTATCATCAGGTGTCAAACCATCTGCCTTGGCTGATGCAAGCAGGTTTGCCTTAATATCCATTGCATAAAGGCCATCACGACGCTTAATGGATGTGACCTTGTGCTTGGCTTCCATTTTGATGAAGTTGCTAATTGGCACCTGGCCATTTGCTGTACGCAGACGTAATTCGCCCAAGCGATCCAATGCGCGTTGTTCTTCTGGGAGACGCACACGAATATCAATGGAATCATCTGAGTCATCCGGGTTGGATGTACCAATCAAAGTACCATTTGTGATCAGCTGAATCATGGCGCCCACTGCTGGAATGCTTGCGTTATAACGTCCCGCTTCTTCACGATCCACGGTCAGTTGCCAATCGATGCCGGGTAGGGGACGACCATCTTCAATTTCTTGCAAGTCGTTCATGGTATCGAGCTTATCCCGAACACTGGCAATGGTTGCGATCATGTCATCGTAATTAGTTGACTTCACCTCAAGGCGCACGTCTTTACCAGTAGGAGGACCACCTTCCAGTTTTCGCAATTCGATTTTGATGCCAGGAATATTTGCGGTTCTTTGTCTGATTTCGGCAAAAATATCTACGGCCCTTCGGCGCTCTGAATAATCAGCAAGTTCAATCGTAATCTGTCCAACAACATCTGCTGGCAAATCTTGTGGCTGGCTTGGATCAACGCCGCCACCGCCGCCGCCACCTAGTGCGGTTGCAGTCATGACGATGTTATCGATGCCTTTAACTTTGAGAACTTCATTTTCGACATTGATTGAAAGGTCACGAATGTCCTTACCAGAAAGGTTACCATGCGCTGAAATGAAGAGAAGAGCGATGTCTGGCTCTTCATCGACAAAGAATTCAACGCCTTTTGCGTTCTGGCCCTGTCGGGAAATGCCTGGATAATTTTGCATTTATACCCATCCTACTCCAAAACCCGAATGTTTTGGTGTGATATGATACG
>JAALLB010000075.1 GCA_011087745.1 Hyphomicrobiales bacterium
ACGTGCGATTTTGCGTGCACGGGCTTTAGTGGAGACAAACTGGATGGACTTTCTGGTACAATAAGCGCTTCCAAAGATGAAACAGCATCCCTGTTCAACAGGGCCGCGAACATTTGGCAAAAATGCGCACGCTGGTTTCAGCTTCAGGTGCTGTTCAACCTCGTGCAGATAAATTTGCAAGTGAAGCTATCTCGCTTGCCGGCGTAATTGCGTCTTTGCAGGAAACCTCTATTGCCCCATCAGTTCGCCGTGCGGCTGAAGACCTATCGCTTGGCTTCATTGCGCCTATTGCCGATGGAAACAGCCAGGATTTAGCGTCCCGCCAGGATACGGTTATTCAAAACGTGAAAGCCTCTGTTGAAGCGCAATCAACCGCATTGGCAAAAGCTGCAGATAATATTCTGGCAGAACCTTCAGTCCCTTCCCGCAGGTTTGTTCCCCTATCAAGTGCTGAAGCTGTGCTTCGTTACGCAAGTGACTTTGCACCAAGCTGGGCTGGTGCCATTTCAATAGACCTTTTGCCGGCTATCCTGGTTCTCATTTTATCCATTGCGCATTCTGCCATTCGTCAAGAAAATGAAGATCTTGATCCAGCCGAGCAAATTACGGCGGCAGAAATGATGCGAGCAGTTGCTCTTCACCAGCAGATGACCAACGAAGAACAAGTTGAAATTCAAAAGCAAATCGTACCCAATAAAACGGTGCTCCGTCCGGTAGACAGCGATCAACGCAAACGCATTGAGAATAGTCGTTCATGAGTGTTGAGCCAGCTTTAGCGGGTAGTGAAGAAGAACCTGCAGAAAAAGATACAGGCTCCATACTCACCAAGCTTGGTGGCTATCTCAATGATGCAGTTATTATGAGGACTGCATTTTATGGGCTAGCAATTGGTGTCGGGGTTACGCTTTTCCTTGATTATCAGGAAATGCTTAAGGCTGATGAAACCGCTCCAGTGGTCACTCTAGGCAGGGCCAATCCTGTACTACCTGCATATGTACCGCAAACTGAAGGTGAAGATCGTACACAAGCTCCTGCACCAGATATTACCACCTCGACTGAAATCCTGAACAATAAAATGACCATTGAACTTGATTCAGGCGGAATTCTTCGCATGACGGGTTTCATCGACGTAGGTACGGCTGATCTCTTTGACCATGAAGTTGAAGGCATCAGTGAATACGTAAAAACCGTGGAATTAAATTCACCGGGCGGCTCTGTTTTTGATGCTTTGGTGATATCCACAAAAATTCGGGAATTCGGGTGGACGACAAAGGTTTCCGACGGCCACTTGTGCGCATCTTCTTGTCCGATTATTTTTGCTGGTGGCAAAAACCGCGTCGCCACAAAAAAAGCAGCGATAGGTGTACACCAGTTCTTTTCTTTTGGAGATGATACACGCTCTCCAAGTGAAGCTATTTCTGGCACCCAATCTACGACAGCTCTTATCACTCGCCATTTGGAGAATATGGATGTTAACCCGCAGATCTGGGTCCATGCGCTCGAAACACCGCCTCAACAACTCTATTATTTCTCAAAAGATGAGTTAAAAAAGTACAAGTTGACAACAAAACAATAAAGCTATTTGCTCATAAATCTCACCAGGTTCTCAGCAACAATCTCTCCTGCTTCCAATAACAAAGAGTGTTTGTAGTCTTTCAAGATTACCAATTCAGAGTTTGGCATTGCTTCTGCAATTTGCTTGTTTAAGCGCGGATTACAGCCGCCATCATTTTCTCCGGTTAAAACCAAGGCTGGATGCTCTATTTCCTGCAACCACGGCGACATTTCAACGCTGGCGTATATTCGAAAGATATTCGAAAAAATATCAGGATCCGTTTCAATAACCTGCTTAAGGCGATTTTCAACAATCTGCCCATTTTGCTCAATGAAACTATCGGTAAACCATCTATCGGTTAGCGTTCGCAATATTTTCGGAATACCGTCTCGTTCCATAGCCTTTACAACGCCCATAACTTTGTCACTGTCGTCTTGGGTTCTAAAGGCTGCTGTTGATAATACGCCTAGTGACCTTACTCTATTTGGGTATTTACGTGCATAAGCCGGGCCTATCATCCCACCAAGCGAATGACCGGCAAAATGAGCTTGTTCAATACCAGCTCGTTCTCTGACCCGTTCGAGGTCATCAACCAATTCATCCAGACCAAACTCACTTTGCGGTTTGGGCGACACCCCATGTCCCCGCAAATCGTAAGTAATTACAGTAAAATGCTCGCGCAATATTGGCATTGCGAAACGCCAGGTGTTTCTGGCGGCTCCTATTCCATGAACTAAAAACAATGGTGGTCCATTGCCTTCAATTGAATACTCGCAATCAATACATTCCATCATTAGGCAACCGTGGTTTTTGTATTCGTTGAAAAATGCGGCATAACATCTTCCGCAAAAGCCTGGATACAATCCAGAGTTTCTTGCGCTTCCAATCCGAAATTGACGTTTAAAATGACCCGATCAATTCCCAGTTCCGCATAAGAGCCAAGTTTGTTGATCATCTCATCTGTGGTGCAAATTAATAAGCTTTCACCTAAATCTTCAATTGAAGTCTTATTTTGCAATGGTTTCACAACCCCGTTTTCAACAATCCCGGGACCTGTGAAAACATTATCAAAGCGACCATAATAATGATGAGCTGCCTCAAGTTTGCGTTGGCGCTCTTTTTGATTTGAAGCAACATGCGCAACCCGAGAAAGAGTAAGGGTTAAATGTTGGCCAACTGACCCAAGCTCACCCTTGCCTCTGTTAAATGCCTCTACTTGATCGATGAGCAGTTGGTTGTTGCCTGATAGTGGTGTGGTTTGGATATGAAATCCCCGCCTTGTACAATGATAGATCCCTTCCGGATTCATCACTGCCATCATCATTTGTGCGCCGCCGCTACGAACTGGCCTTGGCATGATCGTCAAAGGGTCAAACTTGTAATATTTCCCATCCCAGGAAACTCCTTCTCGTGACAAAAGAGCCTGCAGAACATCAAGAGATTCGTTGAAACGCTCTTGTGTTTTATCCATTGGCACACCGAGGCGCTCCATTTCATATTTAAATGCCCCGCGCCCTACACCAAGGAGCAAGCGCCCCTCTGTAAAGATGTCCGCTACAACAATTTCGCCCGCATAGGTTCTCATGTCATGAAGAGGCAGAACCACGATCGACGTCATGATTTTTACTCTTTTGGTATGAGCTGCGATCTTTGTGGCAAATATCAAAGGTGCTGGCATCATCAAGCAATTCATCAGGTGATGCTCTGTTATTGAAACCGCATCATAACCCAACTTATCCGCCAGAATCGCCTGATCCAGCATGTCTTGGTAGACGCGATCTCCACCATAGTTCTTATCGGGATAATCAGCAGATAACTGAATACTGAATTCCATGAAAACCTCCCCTTTTCAAGGAATTAGCTTAATCACAGTAGAAAAAATGTCAAAACATTTTAGATTTCAAATCCAACGCCTAACGCGAAGCATATATTCACCATACTCTTGGCCAAATTTCTCAAAAAGTATTTCCTCTTCAGGGATAATCTGGAGCTGGGTTATATACCAGATAAAGCACGGGATCATCAGAAAGGAGGCAAAATTACCCAACCAAAAAGCCAAGCCCGTTAATATGCAGGCCATTCCCAAATACATTGGATTGCGGGTGTATTTGTAAAAACCAGATGTGACAAGGCTGGACGTATTTGCAGGACTGAAGGGAGAAACGGTTGTCTTTTCACGGGTGAACAAACCAACAGAGACCAAATCAATCGCGATGCCAACGATACAGATTAAAATAGCCAGCGATTGTTGAACTGCAAAAGAAAACCCAAAATCAGGAAATTGACGTGCTATCAACCACATAATTCCAGCGCATATCAATGCCTGGACTGGTGGTGGAATGAGTAATTTCACATTTTTAGCCTTCTTCAAGTTTTTCTTTAACAGTCGTCGCTAACTGTTTGAGAGAATACGGCTTTGGTAAAAATCCAAACTTACCGCGCTCTTCTTCTGGCAAGTTTTTGGCAAACGCTTCTTCGGCATAGCCAGATACAAATATGAAGCCAAGATCTGGGTATTCTTTTCGAAGCTCTACCAGCAAGGTTGGGCCATCCATCTCCGGCATCACAACATCTGATACAACCAGATCAATTTCGTCACCGAAATCTTCCATGACTTCCAAGGCTTCCACACCGCTTGCCGCTTCGTGCACTTCATACCCTCTGGAAATTAGAGCTCGCGAAGCAAATGCTCTAACTGCATCTTCATCTTCAACAAGAAGAATAACTGAACTACCTGTTAAATCTTTTGCCGGCTCTTCCTTGACCTGAGAACTGATGGACTCAATTTCTCTAAGTTCCTCTTCAGTTTGAATGTGCCTAGGCAAAAACACTCTGAAAGTTGTTCCCTTACCCAATTCACTATCAGGATAAATATAGCCGCCAGTTTGCTTGATAATGCCATATACTGTTGAGAGGCCAAGTCCGGTGCCTTTGCCCACTTCCTTGGTCGAGAAAAACGGCTCAAAAATTTTGTCGAGAACCTCTTTACTCATTCCTGTGCCTTCATCTTGAACTTCGATCAGCACATATTCCGCTGGTTCCAATTCATGATATTGATAGTCGTTTCGGCATGTTTCTTCTTCAACATTCAGCGTTCTGATTTGTAAAGCACCCTCGCCGTCCATGGCATCACGAGCATTTACAACCAAATTTACAATTACTTGTTCAAGTTGAGAAACATCAGCTTTAATGGCCCAAAGATCCCGGCCATGTTTTACCGCTAGCTTCACACGATCTCCGACCAACCTGTCTAACAACATGTTTAGATCAAACAACACGTCAGATAAGTGCAGAACTTGGGGACGAAGAGTTTGCCTCCTTGAAAAAGCTAGCAGTTGCCGAACCAAACTGGCAGCTCGGTTGGCGTTTTGTTTAATATTCATAATATCTTGGAATGATGGATCTGATGGCTTGTGATTTGTTAACAATAGATCTGAAAACCCAATAATCGCCGTCAGTACATTGTTAAAGTCATGAGCAATGCCGCCAGCTAATTGACCAACAGCTTGCATTTTTTGACCTTTTGCAAACTGATCTTCCAGTACTCGCTGTTCTGTTGTTTCCATAGCATAAATGATGACCAGTTCATCATCATTATTGGTTGTTGTTTCTTGTTCGTCCACTTGGGCGATATGGCTCACATAGAAACGTACGTGGCGTTCTTCATCACCGTTGATGGAAAGATCAATTGGGTTGATTTCACTGCTACCTGAAAGCGCTTCTGCAAATATTTCTTCCAATTGACTAACATCTTCAGCACCAACCATCTTGGTGTATTGCATTCCCCCGGCGCTGCCTTGCGCTTCAATAATGGATGCGAACATTCGTTGAAACGGTGCATTGGTTCTAACAATTTCACCGCTGCTATTCACGCCGGCAATAGCAACGGGAGTAGAATTGAAGAAACGGGTAAATCGGATTTCAGCATCTCTAAGCGCATCAACATCTCCAGAGACAGCTGATCTGTTGATTACCAACGTTCTGGTTGCACCAGGAGCACCATCAGTTGAAGCTGGAATTCTATGATAAAGCCTGACGGGCAAAAGCTTGCCGTCGCTTTTCTTCATATCAAGGTCAAGTACTCTTGTTTGAGAACTTGAATCTTCAGATTGCAGAGATGAAAATAACGCAAGATTATCGCCCGAAATTACGTCCTGCATTTTTATGGAGCCAGATTCAAACCTGGTCAAATCCATGCCCAACCAATCAGCTAGCGTTGCATTAATATAAACAAGTGCTCCGTTATTCTCACTTGCCATAAAACCTGCAGGTGCATGATCAAGATAATGAATTGCATCTTGTAATTCTTGGAACGTGCTTTCCTGGCTCTCTCGATCACTCGTTACATCTGACACTTGCCACACTGTAACAGGATTGTCGTCAGCCGGGTTTTGCATGCTTCGACATCGGAGGTGAAACCATCTGGCTCCTTCTTGCGAATTGTTAAGTCCTGCATTCAGGCGAACTTCTTCAATACTTGCTATGCCTTTTTTCGAGGCATTTGCCATTTTGTAGATTATTTCATTTGCTTCAGGGCGTTTTGAAAAAACCGCTTCAACACTTGCAATCTCTTCAGGAGTATTTACTCCTAAGAGTTCAGCATACGCTTCATTGGCATAAACGACGCGACCTTCTATGTCTGAAACAACAACAGAAGAATCCATCGATCCGATTAAGTTTTTTGAAAAATCATCCGCCGTTTTAGCTGATGTCAATTGAACAATACCCAAAACCATAGCAAAGATAAAGAAGACGCCGATGCTTGCAAAAATACCCAAAACAGCCAAAAGCAAAGGCTCTCCAAGTCGCTCTGGGCCAAAATAAGCTAAGAGCGAAACTCCAATAACTAAAAACATACCAAATAGAAGAAAACGTCCAACACCAGAGTTGGATTGGATTTCATTAATGACTGGCCTGCGTTCTTCAGATTTTTTCACGTGCTCACTGCCCGCCATAGATTTTAACCCACCAAGTGCCGATTCGTACGGATTACATTATCAGCTAAGTGGAATAGGCTGAACCCAAGTATCGCCATATTGATATAAAATCACACATCTGATATTTATATGCGCCAGTGTGGGTAGAAAATATTTTTTCGCAAGTATTTGAGAGTTCAAATAATTCACTCATGATTAATGCGACGGGTTGGGGCATTGACCCAAAGGAGTTAAGAGTATGGAGTGGTTAAATAACCTAATGAATGGTGAAAACGGGTCAGCAATAAATCTTGTGTTGATCACGCTTGCTTTGGCGGTTCTTCTGATTGTGGTTGTTTGGATATTCCGCAAGATGACAGGAACAGCTGCAAGACGTGCAATGAGAAGTCGTATTCCACGTCTTTCAATTACTGATTCAACTACCGTTGATGAAAAACGATATTTGGTGATGGTAAGACGGGATAACATCGAACATTTACTCCTTATCGGCGGCGCCAATGATCTTGTCGTAGAATCTAATATTGTACGTGCTCAGGCATCACAAAAACCAGCCGCAACTTCCGCTGTTCAATCATCTCAAGCATCAGCATCTGCTATCGAGGAAGAAACTGCTGAACAAGAAGAAGCTCCAATTGCAGCAGCTGCGGCAATCGGCGCCGCAGGTCTGGCAACTGCTGCGTCCATGACATCAAATGCTGCCGAAACATCAACAGAAACACTGTCTGATGCCGGAGAAGCGATAGTCGAAACAGCTGGCGATGTTTCAGAAACAGTCTCAGATACCTTAACCGACGTGGTGGATGCTACACCTGATGTATCTTCAGATTTCGTTGAGCCAAGTTCAGAAATACTAGAAACTAAATTGGACGCTGTTTCAGTAGACATCGAACCAGAAATTGAAGCAGTAGATTTTGAACCCGAGGCAATTGTTGCTGAGATCGGAACTAACGCTGAAGCGGGCGATACATCTGAATTCATAGAAGAGCCAGTTCACGTTGCAGAAGGCGGTGCGGTCGGAATTGAAGCCCCAGAAATGGATTTGGAAAGCACAATATCTGCTCAGCTTGACTCAACTCTTTCTACTGAGCCACTGGATATTAGTCCCGCTGAAGTTTCTCATGTTGTTGCTGAAAACGAACCTTCTCTTGAGCCTCAACAAGAAAATGTACTGGATTCTGATGGTGAAGATGAAATGCAGCGTTTACTCAATGAACTTTCAAATGAAGCCAAAGAACCTGCTCAATAATTATTCATATTATTGGAAAAATTCAGATATACTCCGAGTCCTTGAAAATCTGATTATTTGGGGTTGACGTTTC
>JAALLB010000076.1 GCA_011087745.1 Hyphomicrobiales bacterium
CCTGAAACGTCAACCCCAAATAATCAGATTTTCAAGGACTCGGAGTATAATGAAGATAAGATTCAGCTTGGCATATTAGCACTGCTGGCTTTTCTCTTGGTCGTACATCTGGTTCGCTGGTTGATCTCGGCACTTCCTGGCGGAGATAAACTCCAATATCGGGATTTCTCGTTTAATTCTAAACGAGAGCTAAATTTGAGATCAGATACTTCCATTCTGGATTTATTGCGCCAAGCTGATATTCCTCACGCCTCTGTTTGTGGTGGGCGAGGAAGGTGCTCAACCTGCAGAGTGCGCATCGATAGCGGATTGGAAGATACCGCCCCACCAGATGCGAATGAAACAAAAGTACTGGAGCGGGTAGCCGCGTCGCCAAATGTAAGACTTGCCTGTCAGGTTCGTCTACAAAAAGCGATTTCTGTAACCGCATTGTTGGCGCCTGATGCCACCGCGCGGGATGGATTTGCGACGACCCGCAGTCATACTGGGGATGAGCAGGACGTAGCAATTTTGTTTGCAGATATTCGTGCATTCACAAAGTTATAAGAATCCCAACTACCCTACGATACAGCCTTTTTGCTCAATCGATATTTTGCTGCAATGGGCCAGGCGATCGAAGAATCTGGGGGGCATTTGGACAAGTTCATTGGCGATGGCGTTATGGCGATTTTCGGAATTGATAAGTCATTGGAAGTAGGATCTCGGGAAGCAATTAAGGCTGCAAAGGCAATGTCCATGCGTTTGGAGCAACTTAATGAAACACTTACCGATGATGTTGGTGAACCTTTGATAATTGGAATTGGTATCCACTGCGGAAAAGCAATTGTTGGAAACATGGGTTATAATCGTGCGGTAAGTCTCACAGCAATTGGTGATGTTGTGAATACAGCCAGTAGGCTTGAGAGTTTAACAAAAGAGTTCAAAGTTCAATTGATTGTATCGAAAAAAGTTGCAGATTTGAGTGGGATAGGGCTCTCAGAATTTCCATCGCACGAAACAACTATTCGTGGCAGAATTGATCCACTCGAGATACGTGCTGTTGTGGATGCCAGCGCTCTTGGAATTAACTAGAAAATCTGTTTCTGCTATTTCGTGAGCCTTGGTTCAGTACCAAGTAGACCATTTGGCACGGGAACTTTTGTATCTGTATAGTCTGAGTTCAAGGTTAAGACAGGACCTTCTTTCAACCAAAGACGGCCCGTAATGATTGCTGTATAAGCCGAATTATCGGCTACTGGTGCATCTGCATTAATAAGCAGAATACTTTTTGATAAATAGAGAGTACCCAGGAGATTTCTGGCGTTATTGCTTGAAATTTTGTGAACTCTCACATTCTTCGGGAGTCTACTCAGGAAAAATGGATTAAAATCAAAACTGTACGGAACATTCCTGTCTTCAAAAAACAAAATTCCAGCTGTCGGACCTGTTTCAGAAGCTGCAAGATCTATTGTAGTATCAGATTGAAAATCAAACACTGATCCTCCACCCGTCAAAAAGAATGTGGTCTTAACACCTGTTAAAGTCGCACTGTCTTTCACTATTAGAGGACCATTTTTAATAACATAGATTCCAGGAGAAAGAGTAATTTTAGCATTTCCAGATATGGTTAGACCATCACAATAAACGCCTGGAGAAAGTGTTGTGTCAGTAATGATTTCCAGTGCTGAATATTTACAAGCAGAAACAATTGGAGCTGGTCGAGACAGTAGCGGGTCATCGATTTTTGGGCAGTCTGTAATGGGGGCAGGCGAAAATTGGGCCTTTGATTTGCGACCCAAGGTCAGTACACCACCTGCCGTGCAAATTGTGCCTGCTTTCATTAGTGCTGAGGAGTCAGCTCTTAAACCATAAGGCGAAACAGAGTTGCTATAAACTGCGCAAACATTGGCTTTTACTACAGAGCTATCATCCAGGTGGATGCTTGACTTGGCAAGCCGTTGAGGTTGCATAAGGCCGATAATACATGTCAGGGATTTACCTGCCAGCGCACCAGTTGCAGTAACTTTTATCGGCGTAACATGATAATCGAATATATGGGCCAAAAAAGGTGTCCATGTATAGCTAAGTTCAATTTTGACTTCAGAATCTTCTTTTGACGGTGTTGCAACAATTTCAAGTGCTGTTTTATCACCGCTGATTGCAGACCCTTCGTCAAAAATTGCGTTGACATAGGAGTCTGCAACCTCATTGATGAGTTTTTCATCTGCGCCAACAAGACCCAATTCTTTAACGCTAGCCAATGCGGCCGAGTCAGCAGCTTCTTGAAGTGCAGATTGTTGGTGAAACATGATTGTATAATCAGTAACAAATGCGCCAAAGCTTAGCAGCATTGGTATCATTATCGCTGAAGTGATGGCTATATTGCCACGCAAGTTGCCGCAAAAATTTTTAAATTTTGAAATCATCGATTTGAACGTGCCCAAATTCACATGCTCAGCAAAGCAAAAAATTGCTTTAGATAAATGTATAAATTAACTCAGCAAAACAATTATCTAACATAGGGGCATCTAACTAAATCAGAATTTTCATACTTCAATTGGATTCAATCATTTCACTCTTTGTTAACTTGCTGTCATCGTTGAAGTGCTCAATAATTATTAGCGTTTTAGTAGAATAAACGCCGCTTTTGCGTATAAATATCAGATGAAAATTTCGAATTCATTTGCCACAACCAATTGACGAATAAAAACCATCTCCTAAACTGCAAGCATGAATATACTGTTTGGAAAACACAGAATAAAGCCAAAACCTCTCCTCTTGGCCATAATTGGTTTGTTCCTAGGGTTAAGTTCAACAGCTAAAGCATGTGAAGTCGCTCTTGCCCTGACGGTTGATGTTTCAGGGTCCGTTGATCGACAGGAATATGCATTGCAAATGAACGGTCTAGCTGGGGCCCTTCGGGATCCTACAGTCTCACAAGCTCTGGTTAATCGAAAAGCTGCTTTCATGCTTGTGCAGTGGACAGGAACATCAAGACAGGTTGTGAGCCTTCCCTGGCAGCGCATGACCTCGTTTGAAGAAGTTGAAGAATTTGCAGACAGAGCTGCCTCAGCACCAAGACAATGGCGTAATTTTTCTACCGCAATTGGGGATGCACTGACATTTACATCCGGTCAGTTTGAAGCAGTCACAGATTGTAAGCGTAAAGTTATAGATGTCTCAGGAGATGGATACTCAAACGAAGGAATAGAGCCTTTGGCATTGCGAAGACACCTTGTTGAAGACGGCTTTACAATTAATGGTCTGGCAATAGAGGGTTCTTCAGACAACCTCACCAAATATTATCGTGATTACGTGATTGCAGGTCCAAAAGCATTTGTTATGACAGCAAATACGTTTGATGAATATCCCAAGCGAATAAAGCAAAAACTTTTTAGAGAAGTAACCGAGCAGATTGCTGTATTGAAAATACCAGGTAATCGATTGTAGGGATTAAATACCTGAATTAATTAGGCGTCAAAACTTCCACGTCTTTGTTGTAGCCAGAACGCACCTTGAAATCTTGGCTGTAAACAATCTCATTGTGTTTTGCGATAGCAGTGTAATTTCCTTCTGAAAGAACCATGGTTGGAAATGTACTGTTGCTTTCCTTAATAACTTCGCCGTCAACAGTTAGAATTGACCATGCCGTGTCAGCAACTGCATCCCCCCCTGAAGTGCGAACGAGGCGAAAGGTAAGAATAGCTGCACGGTGTTCAAGATTAGCCTCCGTTAATTTGCCGGGTTGCACTCGTAAATCAGCACGAACTGTTGCATTTAGTTTCCCAAAAGTGGATACGACATGGTAGGTGCCAACGGGTAGTGTGGTTACTTCGCCAGCTTTTATGTTACGTGCCAAAAGCTTGCGTGAGCCATTATCTCGAATAGCTTGCTCATAAACGTTAAACCTCAACATGCGTGCAGGAATTCGCACATTGCCGGTAGCATTGGCCAGTAATTTTAGCCCGCCTGCATTAAGGTTGATTTCTTCGCGAACAGCTTCGTTTCCAATTGATATTTTTTTAACAACGCCTGCGTGTCCATAAGCTGCGTGAACCACATATTCGCCTGGCTGAATATCAAATGCTTTGGAGCCGCCAGTTGCATATGCTAATTCTTCTATATTCTCAGTGTTTTGAGTATCCAGTGGAAAGATACGCCATTCCAGACCATCTCGAATTATTGGGCCAGTTTCGCTTAATTTTGCTTCAAGCAATATACGCTGAGTTTTAATCCCGGAAGATGACTGGGAAAATGCAGCTCCAGAAAGACCCGTAACAGAGCAAACAAAGAGGATAATACGGATAAAAAAGTTGCGATTCATTTGTAAATTTTCTCCACTTTCTAATGCAAAGCGTAATTTTGCGCATTTTTCAAGGCAGTAGATTGATTTACCAAATAAACCCGCCTAATTCTTTTGACTTGATACAATCATCTAAAAGCCAATTAATGTTTTATACCCCTGAAAATCGTGATCCAAGTTTAAAGTACGACCCGATAAAGGCGATTGTTGCCCCGCGCCCGATTGGCTGGATATCTACGCTTTCGGATAATGGCACCGCGAATCTTGCACCTTATAGTTTTTTCAATGCAGTTGGCGGAATGCCTCCAATGTTAATGTTTGCATCTGAAGGGGTAAAGGATACGGCCCGCAATGCATCTGCTACAGGTGAATTTGTCTTCAATTACGCAAGCAAAAACCTATCCGAAGAAATGAATCTCTCGAGCGTCAATGCTCCTGCCGGGGTTAGCGAGTTTGAGCATTATGGGATTGAAGCAGCAGACAGCAAAATTGTCGGCCCCCCGCGTGTGGCCAAGGCTAATGCTGCAATGGAGTGTAAGGTAACCAGCGTGATCGAAACAAATGATGTTGAAGGAAATCTTACAGGTGCGGTGATTATTATTGGCCAGGTGGTTGGAGTTCATATCAATGATGCGATGCTGCGAGATGGGCGTTTTGATGTAAACTTGGCTGAACCTGTAAGTCGCCTAGGATATATGGACTTTGGTTTAACAAGCGATCTTCATGAAATGATCCGGCCAGATTGGAAGGGCTAAAGGGTTCATTTATTAACAAAAGATTTATTTCTATAGTGAACCGATCGTTAATTATTAGAAGATATAACTCCGTCATAGAGTGTCGCCCATAGTGATAGTATGCCGGAGTTAGTATGGTAATTGAGTATTTTTTAAAGTGGATTGAAACTGCCTCTGTTGCGAAAAGAACAGAAGCGGCAGCAGCACTCGTCCGTGCTTATCTGAATAAGGAAATTTCAGAAGAAGAACGTGAAGATTTAGAAGCTGCCATCACAACACTATTAGAAGACCCAGCACCTTCTGTACGCTGCGCCCTGGCAGAATCCTTTGGCGCGCGCAAACAATCTCCCAGACATATTATTTCGGCATTAGCAGCTGACACTCTGGATGTATCGATCATTGCTTTATCACAATCACCTGTACTTCATGATACAGAACTGGTTGAGTTTATTGAAACTTCGGAAATCGATAACCAGATTGCAATTGCCTGTCGTCCCTGGATCAGTCAAAGAGTTATCGCAAGCATATGCAACAGTGGGCATCAAGATGCCTGCATGGCAGTTTTGATGAATCCCGCAGCTACTGTTACGCAAGACAATCTTCATGCTGTTGCGCAACGTTTTGGAACGGTTACCGGATTAAGATTGATGCTTTTAGATCGTTTCGAATTAGCCGCGGAAACGCGTCTCATTTTGATTGGCAAACTTGGCGAGGCATTGTCCAGTCTTGTATCCTCCAAGGGGTGGATGCAGGAAAATCGGGTTGAAAAAGTAGTGGGCGAAGCGTGTGACAAGGCTTCAATTTCTTTTGCTGCAAAAGTTTCTAATGAAGATGTAACCCATCTAGTGCGAAATATGATCAAGAACGGAAAAATCACCGTTAGTTATCTCTTGCGTGCAGTTTGCATGGGTAATATTACACTGGTAGCACGGGCATTCTCGGAGCTCAGCGGTGTTAGGTTTTCTCGTGTTGAAGCAATTTTGACCAAAGACCGAAAGTCAGCATTCAAAGCACTTTATGATCGTGCCGGCCTGCCAAAATCTGCATTTATTATCTTCCAAACTGCAATCTCGACCTGGAGAAGACTTTTGTCACTAGGGTCTGAGATTAACCAAGCCCGATTGCCTTATTTGGTAACCCGTGAAGTTTTGGACTCTTATACTGGACAAAAGGATCATGTTGTCGAAGAGCTGATTTTGCTCTTGAGAAAATTATCTGCAGAAACAGCTCGTGAAAGTTCCAAGATCAAAGCAGCTGAGATTGCAAACCGGGACACAATTCAAGTAGCGGAAGTTCAAATCCAAAGCGATGTGGAAGAAGCTGTAGCGATTGAAGAAATTCCAGCTGTAGAAGAAGTATTATCCGCTGAATGTGAAGCAGGGTTGGAAAGAGAGCTGGAACTTGTCGTTCCGAAAATCAATCACATACCAGCCAAAGTAAATATCCACTCTGCTGATGTTTATGGATTTGTTGATGCTCAAGTCATTCAAGAAGATTATATTGATGTTTCAGAAGCAATCATGAATGCGCCGATAGCCAAAGCTGCTTAGGTTTAGTATTGGAATTGTTCTGCTAAAATTCGGTCATCCCAAGAATGGTCTGGGTCAAACAGGATCAAACCTGAGTTGTCTGTATCAAGCTTAATGCTGACTTCTTTGACTGATTTGATTTCCGTGTGGTCTGCAACTGCGTTAACAGGTCGCTTATCTGGCTCATTTACCTTTATGAGAACTTCAACACTGTTCGGCAATAATGCGCCGCGCCATCTTCTGGGTCTAAATGGACTAACTGGCGTTAGCGCAAGCAATGGTGCTCCAAGCGGCAGGATTGGGCCATGAGCAGAAAGGTTGTAAGCAGTTGAACCCGCAGGTGTTGCAACAAGAACACCATCACAAACCAGTGCTTCAAGGCGCTCTTTACCATCTGTGGTGATAGACAAGCTCGCGGCTTGATAAGATTGACGCAATAAAGACACTTCATTGATGGCAATTGCCTCATGCGTTTTTCCATCCATGTCGGTTGCCTTCATCGACAGCGGTAGGATTTTACTTTTCAGGGCACGAGAAACACGTTGCCGAAGGTTGTCAGGCTTATACTCATTCATAAGAAACCCAACTGTACCTTTGTTCATGCCATAAATTGGTAGGCCAGAATTCATATACTTGTGTTGGGTCTGCAACATGAAGCCGTCACCGCCAAGAGCGACGATGGAACTCGCATCTTCTGGTTCGCAATTTCCGTATATCGAAACCAGCTTCCCAAGCGCTGCTTGAGCTTCTTCAGTTTCACTGGCGAGGAATGCCATTTTCTCAGACACGGCTTAAGCCCTTAAAGTTAATCAACTTTCGATTTAGCACGCAAACATGAACTTGGAAAGCATCTAAGAGTGACAGGTTTTAACGAATACCTTTAAGGATTTTTAACCATGCTGAGGCACTTTAGTAGCATAAGACTTTTTTAGCAGTACAGTAATGCGTGATAATATTGGGGAATTGAAATGATCCGTCCCGCTAGTGAAATAGAATACCCACCTTCGCAAGCACTTTGCACAAAAGCGCGCATGATTGCTCGTATGAGTGTTCTGAATGAAAGTACGGACAACCTGATGTCAATTATAGCACAGCGGTTGGGTACTGAAGAACCCAAATACGCGGCTGAAATTGAAGCAATGACCACAGTACTAGACTCTTGATCTGAATGCATTGGTGAGTTTAGGTTTTGAACGCT
>JAALLB010000077.1 GCA_011087745.1 Hyphomicrobiales bacterium
ATTCATAGCCCACCCTTATCAGAGATAAATCCTGAAATCAACTTGGCATTACCATGAAATTCCATCGGGAGAATTAAACATGTTTGCAGAAGTGATATTAGAAGATCCGGCTTTATCATCACTATGAACATCAGGATTGCCAGCGAGTAAAAACAAATCCCAGGTAAACCTGTTTGAAACATGGTCGCCCCCTTCAGGAACCCAGCGAACAATCTGTCCATATTTATTAGCCGGCCTTGGATTGGGACCATTTGCCGGTGTTTTATCTCCGCCAGCATTTGGTTTCACACCGCGATTTTTGTTATTCGTAAGAGCGCAATAAAGCTCCGGTTTATTAGGGTTAGTTGCCAGCCATTCTGGCCTGTCCATGGTGGTCGCACCAACTTTTGAAGCGGCCATTCGTGTGAAAATACAGATCTCGGCCTGCGAGGCCATGCCCGTTGTTTCCAGGCTAAGTTCAAGCCATTCACCCGATTGATCATCATTGAATTTTGCGACGTATAACCTGCCGTCTTCCAGCAATGACGAATTATCACCACCAGAAGAAAACCTGTCATTGCTGACATATTTGTAGATAAACTCACCGCGCTCATCATCGCCCATGTAGACAACGATTTGCCCGTTGCCTGCGATTACAACTTCAGCATTTTCATGTTTAAAACGACCAAGCGCTGTACGCTTTTTGGGTGTTGATGTTGGATCAAACGGATCAATTTCTACAACATACCCAGCCCGATTGCTTTCATTTGGCTCTTTTGAAAGATCAAATCTGTCATCAATTCTGGCCCATGCATACCCCCAGTCCTTCTCGGAAAGGCCATAGCGTTTCTGCTCTGGCGTTTGCTCAAAGGCCGCATCGCTTGCAGAAAAATACCCATTAAAATTTTCTTCACATGCCAAATAGGTACCCCACGGTGTACGGCCATTTCCGCAATTGTTCCAGGTTCCTTGCGCCAGTAAGCCATCATGATCTAGCGTAGTCTTCATCAAATCATGGCCGCGAGCAGGACCGGTGATTTCAACGGGAACATCAGGGGTAACTTTGCGATTATACTCAGACCCCTTGACGACTTGCCATCCATCAGCGCCGTGAGTTATCTCCATTACAGTAACGCCGTGACCCATTTTTCCTTTTAGAACATCATCATCTGTCTCCGGCAAACCTGTTTCACGGTTTCCAAAGATGACACCTCGGTTCACATATTCATTGTTTACGACAAAAACATTGCGGCCATCTTTGACAAACAAATCCATCCCATCATTGTTATCGCCAAGAGACAGCTCCTGGCTCTTTGATGAGCCGCGCGTTTCTTCATCAAATGGAATGGAATTTTCAAACAACCCATCACCCCATTTGGCCATGATCTTCCATTTATATCCCTCAGGAACTGTAATGGCATCCAGGCTGTTTGCCGGAACTGCCTGAAACCCAAATCGATCTGCTGCCTTGGCACCCAAAACACCATAGGGCGCTACACCTGTTACAAAACTGGCAGCACTAACACTTGCAACTCCAGCCAGCAAACCACGTCTCGATATTGCCTTTTCAACAACATCATCAAACCCTGAAAACTCAGGCCGCGGGCTAACGCTTTCATCAAAATCGTCAAAAGATAAATCATGGTGTTGAACATTTGGCATATCATTTTCCTTTTGGATGGTTGTTTCAAGATTACAATTTCAATATGACACCATCATAACAAACAAAGGCGGCCAACATTTGACCGCCCGTGGTGGCATCAATTTTCCATACAAAAAAGCCCAAATCCAATTAGGATTCAGGCTCTTAAAAAACAATATTTTTTTAAATTAATTTCGTGCTGCTTCAACAGCTGCTTTGCTGTCTTCCAATTGAGCAAGAACCGCTTCAGCTTTGGCTTTCTTTTCACCATCACTGTCCTTCACATCATCACGAGCAGCTTGAATGTCTTGGTCAAGCTCTTCCATGTTGAAGTCTTCAAGCATCGTTGCCTGTTCAGCTAATAGCGTAAAGCCATCTGGTGAAACGTCTGCAAACCCACCGCGTACAAAAATACGCTTCGCTTCGCCATCGCTCATTTTTACATCAACGATACCAGGCTTAACAGTCGTCATAAATGGAGAGTGTTTCGCCAGTACAGTGAAATAACCTTCTGAACCGGGCACAACAACTTCAGACGCTTCACCGCCAAGCACAAGTGCTTCCGGAGATACAAGCTCAAATGAAAATGCTTCAGACATCTAATTTTCCTGTCAGGGCATTTGCCCCTTTTTGCTTCCTGGACCCTGTCCAATTAGCTAAAACCTAGTGAACACACGCCCTACAAAATTTATTCGCAGGGCGTTACTTTATTTAAGCAGCTTCAGCTACCATTTTTTGTGCCTTTTCAACTGCTTCGTCCATGGAACCAACCATGTAGAAAGCGCCTTCTGGAAGGTGATCATATTCACCAGCCACAAGACCTTTAAAGCCAGCAATTGTATCTTCAAGTGCAACAAGCTTACCAGGCGAACCAGTAAACACCTCAGCAACGAAGAATGGCTGTGATAAGAAGCGCTCAATCTTACGAGCACGAGCCACAGTCAACTTATCTTCTTCAGACAATTCGTCCATGCCAAGGATCGCAATAATATCCTGAAGCGCCTTGTAGCGCTGTAGGCTTTCCTGAACATCACGAGCAACCTGATAGTGCTCTTCACCAACAATTTGCGGGTCCATCATGCGTGAAGTTGAATCGAGTGGATCCACCGCAGGATAAATACCTTTTTCAGCAATTGAACGGTTAAGAGTTGTTGTCGCATCCAAGTGCGCAAATGATGTAGCAGGCGCCGGGTCAGTCAAGTCATCCGCAGGCACGTAAATCGCTTGCACAGATGTAATAGAACCCTTGGTTGTTGTCGTAATGCGTTCCTGCATCTGACCCATGTCAGTAGCAAGTGTAGGCTGATAACCCACAGCAGATGGAATACGACCAAGAAGCGCCGACACTTCCGAACCAGCCTGTGTAAAGCGGAAGATGTTATCCACGAAGAACAACACGTCCTGGCCTTTGTCACGGAAGTCTTCCGCAATTGTTAGACCAGAAAGAGCAACACGAGCACGAGCACCTGGAGGCTCGTTCATCTGACCGTATACAAGTGCAGCTTTTGAGCCTTCTGTGTTACCACCGTGTTCGTTAGGATTAACGTTCACGCCAGATTCAATCATTTCGTAGTAAAGGTCATTACCTTCACGAGTACGTTCACCAACACCAGCAAATACAGAGTAACCACCGTGTGCTTTCACAATGTTGTTGATCAATTCCATAATAAGAACTGTTTTACCCACACCAGCACCACCGAAGAGGCCAATTTTACCACCCTTCGCGTAAGGCGCTAGAAGGTCAACAACCTTAATACCGGTTACAAGAATTTCTGCTTCTGTTGACTGGTCAACATAATCAGGTGCAGGAGCGTGAATAGCGCGTTTTGATTTGGCTTTAATAGGACCAACTTCGTCCACTGGCTCACCAATCACGTTAATGATACGACCAAGCATTTCTTCACCCACAGGAACCATGATTGGCTCACCGGTATCAGAAACTGGCTGACCGCGCACAAGACCTTCAGATGAATCCATCGCGATGGTACGTACAGTGTTCTCACCAAGGTGCTGAGCAACCTCAAGAACCAGACGGTTGCCATTGTTGTCTGTTTCAAGCGCGTTCAGAATTGGTGGCAAAGCACCGTCGAACTGAACGTCAACAACCGCACCAATTACCTGTGCGATTTTACCAGCGCCACTTTTTGGTGCTGCTGCTTTTTTAGCAGGTGCGCGTTTTGCGCTTGCTGCTGCTTTGGCAGGGGCTTTTTTCGCCGGTGCCTTTTTTGCTGCTTTAGCTGCTGCTTTTGCCATCGTGTATTCTCCAGCTTAGAGCGCTTCTGCGCCCGAAATAATTTCAATAAGTTCTTTTGTAATTTGCGCCTGACGCTGACGGTTAAAGCTCAGCGTCAATTTGTCGATCACCTCACCAGCATTACGGGTTGCGTTATCCATAGCGGACATGCGCGCGCCTTGCTCAGATGCTGCATTTTCAAGAATTGCCCGGAATATCTGAACCGGAATATTGCGAGGCAATAAATCTTCCAGAATTTCTTCTTCACTTGGCTCATACTCGTAATGAACATCAACAGCATCCGCATCGCTTGCAACATCGTCTGCTACTACTACGTTTGCAGGAATGAGCTGCTGAGAAGTTGGAATTTGGCTGATGATTGACTGGAACTCTGAATAGAACAAAGTACACACATCAAATTCGGCATCATCGAACATCGATAAAACTTGCGTTGCAACCTGATTGGCTTGAGCAAATCCTACATTCTTGATTTCGCGAAATGTAACAACATCCAGAAGAATGCCGCTAAATTCCATTTTCAATGCATCAAAACCCTTTTTGCCAACGCAAAGGATTTTCAGCTGCTTGCCTTGTGCCAATAGGTCACGTGCCTGGTCACGAGCAAGCCTTGCAATAGATGAGTTAAATCCACCACAAAGACCGCGTTCAGCAGTAGCTACAACCAAAAGATGATTTTGGTCACTGCCTGTGCCGGCCATTAGTTTTGGTGCGCTATCACTGCCTTCCATGCCTGCAGAAATATTAGCCATAACCTTGGCCATACGTTCTGAGTACGGACGAGCGGCTTCTGCAGCTACTTGCGCCTTGCGCAATTTAGCTGCAGCCACCATTTGCATCGCCTTGGTGATTTTCTGTGTCGCTTTCACCGATGCGATGCGATTTCTGAGTTCCTTGAGACTAGCCATATTTGCTTTCCGTCAAGCGTTCCGTTTCAAGCTCAATGTTCTTATGCAAAAGATTTGGCATAGGCTTCAATAGCAGCCTTAAGTTTTGCAGTAAGATCATCATCCAGTGCTTTCTTCTCACCAATTGTGTTGAGCAAATCTTGATGATCAGCACGAAGTGAAGTCAAAAGACCTTGTTCAAATGGACCAACCTGGCGAACATCAAGGTCATCAAGATAACCGTTCACACCAGCATAGATCACAGCAACTTGCTCTTCCGTTTTAAGCGGAGAGAACTGAGGTTGCTTAAGAAGTTCGGTCAAACGCGCACCACGGTTAAGCAGACGCTGAGTTGAAGCATCAAGGTCTGAACCAAACTGCGCGAACGCAGCCATTTCGCGGTACTGAGCAAGCTCACCTTTAATAGAACCAGCTACCTGCTTCATCGCTTTAACCTGAGCTGCAGAACCCACACGGGATACTGACAGACCAACGTTCACAGCAGGACGAATACCTTGGAAGAACAAGTCTGTTTCAAGGAAGATCTGACCATCTGTAATCGAAATCACGTTTGTTGGAATAAACGCTGATACGTCGTTACCTTGAGTTTCAATAACAGGCAGAGCTGTCAAGGAACCAGAACCATTGTCTTCGTTCAATTTAGCTGAACGCTCAAGCAGACGAGAGTGAAGGTAGAAAACGTCACCAGGATAAGCTTCACGGCCCGGAGGACGACGAAGTAGAAGTGACATCTGACGATAAGATACAGCTTGTTTTGAAAGGTCATCATAACCGATCAACGCATGCATGCCATTATCGCGGAAATATTCACCCATGGCAGTTGCAGCAAATGGTGCAAGGAACTGCATAGGCGCAGGATCAGAAGCTGTTGCAGCAACAACAATGGAATATTCCATCGCGCCGCGTTCTTCTAGGATTTTCACAAACTGGGCAACTGTTGAGCGTTTTTGACCAACCGCTACATAAACACAGTAAAGCTTGTCATCTTCCTTGCCAGCATCATGTGCAGGCTTCTGGTTAAGGAATGTATCCAGGATGATAGCTGTTTTACCTGTTTGGCGGTCACCAATAACAAGCTCACGCTGGCCACGTCCAACCGGAATAAGCGCATCAATCGCTTTTAGACCTGTAGACATTGGCTCATGCACAGATTTGCGAGGAATAATACCAGGCACCTTAACGTCCACACGGGCACGTTGTTTTGCCTTGATTGGGCCTTTGCCATCAATCGGGTTACCCAACGCATCAACAACACGACCAAGCATCTTTTTACCAACAGGTACGTCAACGATTGAACCGGTACGTTTTACGGTGTCACCTTCTTTAATGCCTCGGTCATCACCGAAAAGCACAACACCGACGTTGTCAGCTTCAAGGTTAAGAGCCATGCCCGCAATACCGCCTGGGAATTCCACA
The DNA here is from genome assembly GCA_011087745.1 of Hyphomicrobiales bacterium. GTDB lineage: Bacteria > Pseudomonadota > Alphaproteobacteria > Rhizobiales > Rhizobiaceae > JAALLB01. The sequence continues at coordinate 6,197 of JAALLB010000077.1, forward strand.
AGCTCACCAGCCTGCACATTATCCAAACCGTAAACACGAGCAATACCGTCACCGACGGAAAGCACTTGGCCTACTTCTGAAACTTCAGCTTCTTTACCGAAGTTTTTAATTTGATCTTTTAAAATTGCGGAAACTTCCGCTGCACGAATATCCATATTAGCCGACCTCTTTGAGCGCAAGCTTTAGTGACGAAAGACGGATCTTGAGAGATGTATCAATCTGCCTAGAACCAACTTTCACGATCATTCCGCCGAGTATCGACGGATCCACAGTTGCATTTAACGCAACCTCTTTGCCAACCACACTTTTCAGTGCAGCTTTCAATTCTTTTGTTTGTTCTGCAGATAGCTTTTGCGCCACCGTAACATCAGCGGTGACTTCACCGCGATGTTCTGCTGCAAGTTTGCGATATGCAGCGAGCATATCCTGCATTGCGAACAAACGTCTGTTTCGAGCAACAACACGAATGAAGTTACCGACCAGACCTGTAATTTTTGCCTTAGTCAAAATCGCATCAATTGCGTTTGACTGATCATCTGCTGAGAAAACAGGAGAAACCACAAGGCGCTTCAGAGCATCGCTTCCTTTAAGGAGCGCATCAAAGCGACCGAGATCTTTTTCCACAGCGGGGATTTTTTTCTCAGCATTGGCCAAATCGAATAACGCTGACGCGTATCGAGATGTCACACCGGAAATCATCATTTCAGAATTTGCCACTAATATATCTTTTTCTGCCGAGTTCAAAATAACCTAAACCACATTCCAAACCATTGAAAATCAAGGGATAGCTCATCCAAACAAATTATAAATTCGAATTTTAGAAAGTATTGCCACAAATGAATTTACAGCAATTCCGAGCTTCACCTAGCATAGCCTTTTTTGAGTCGCAACAAGGGATTGTGAAATAATTTGGAATCATATGTCGCACATGGCGAATTGTATACGAATTGATTAGAAAAAGCCGTTAGATAAGCCCCAAAAGCAAAGCTAACAACAAACTACCGATACCCGCCTCAAAAATTACTGCAGCAAAATTGTATAAAGTAGCCCCACGATCAACGATTATCGACAAAAAACGCCCAATTCCAGTCAACAACCAAGCCTCGGCTAGTATAATGGCGGCAAACTGTTTTGCGATGAACGGATCTGAATAAACCAGGCAAGTCAACCCAAGCGCTATGTAAAATCCAGCCAATACACCGCGCGTTTGCCCCTTTCCAAAGGATTTTGCAGCATTTGGCTGCAATTTTAGAATTTTCAAGCCTACCGCTGGCAAAATCAAACTGATCAGGCCCAATAGTAACGTTAAAAGCGCGACCAGAAAAATAACCCAATCAACAAGCGGACCGCCGGGCATTACAAAATTAAATCCGACGAGCTCTGCATTCCAATAGGCAATTACCCCCATTATAAATGCAAAACACATTTTAAAAAGGTAATGCCAAGTTGATTTCAGGATTTATCTCTGATAAGGGTGGGCTATGAA
>JAALLB010000078.1 GCA_011087745.1 Hyphomicrobiales bacterium
CAGGGCAATCCAACTCGGATACACGATGGCGAAAGATGTGTGAATCGAGTAGGGTAGCTGGGCAGTTACATTTTTTGAAGCATTGCGCTCAACATTATCCAATTGCTTTCCTCCCTTCGGTAAAACCGAAGTTAGAAAACTATACAGTTCGCAAAATAAACTTCAAATCAATCAGATGTTATTTTCTAGATATCCAGATTTGCAACGTTCAATGCGTTTGTTTGGATGAAGTCTCGACGTGGCTCAACTTCTTCGCCCATAAGGCGGGTAAACAAATCATCAGCCTCAGCGGCCTCATTTACTTTTACCTGCAATAGAGATCGAGCATCAGGATCCAGCGTTGTTTCCCAAAGCTGATCTGGGTTCATTTCACCCAACCCTTTATAGCGTTGTAGTGCCAAACCTTTACGACCAGTTTCAAAGACTTGTTCCAGTAGAGCAAGTGGACCAGAAATGGTAAGAAATGTTTCTTTGCGTTGGAATACAGGAGGTTTTCCGTAAACTTCCTGAAGTTCACCCGCAAATCCATCAAGTCGTAGTGCATCAGCAGAGCCAATTAGCGCCATATCAACGTTGGCAACTTCTTTAACGCCGCGCACCATGCGTTCAAATAACAGACCACCATCATCGCCAACTTTGCCAATCCAGCCGCGCTCCGTTTCATCAGAAATAATATCAAGCCGTTTGGCCACATATTCTGCAGCTTGTGCCGCCAATGTTGGATCATTCATCATCTCTGCATTTAATGCGCCGGCAATTGCAGCTTGTTCTACAACGTCTTTATTGTAGCGAGAATGAATACCAGAAAGCAGTGTTTTAATTTTTAGCGCTGTTGTGATCACCGATTTCAGATCTGGACCTGTACGAACTTCTCCATTGGTGAGTTCAAGACTTGCTTCTTCAAGGCCGCCATCAATCAGGAAGTCTTCCAGCGCTCTTTCATCCTTGAGATATTGCGATGATTTTCCCTTGGTTACTTTATATAGTGGAGGCTGAGCAATATACAGATAACCGCGTTCAATAAGTTCGGGCATTTGACGGAAGAAAAAAGTCAGCAGCAAGGTTCTTATGTGGGCGCCATCTACATCCGCATCTGTCATGATAATAATGCGGTGGTAACGAATTTTTTCAATGTCGAATTCATCCTTGCCAATGCCCGTACCAAGTGCGGTTATCAGCGTACCAATTTCCTGGCTGCCCAGCATGCGATCAAATCTGGCCCGTTCCACATTCAAGATTTTACCGCGCAGAGGAAGTACGGCCTGGTTTGCACGGTTCCGCCCTTGTTTTGCAGAACCGCCAGCACTATCGCCCTCCACCAGAAAAACTTCAGACTTTGAAGGGTCACATTCTTGGCAGTCAGATAATTTGCCTTTCAGGAAACTCACATCCAGCGCGCCTTTGCGCCGGGTCAATTCACGGGCCTTACGCGCGGCTTCACGTGCGGATGCCGCTTCGACAACTTTTGTAATAACAATTTTTGCTTCGGCCGGGTTTTCTTCAAACCATGAGCTCAAAGTTTCATTGACCAGGCTTTCGACAACCGGACGTACTTCTGAAGAAACAAGCTTGTCCTTGGTTTGAGATGAAAATTTCGGGTCAGGCACCTTAACAGAAAGGACACAGGTTAATCCTTCCCGGCAGTCATCGCCGGTTAGCGAAACTTTTTCCTTTTTCGAAACGCCGGATGAATCTGCATAACCGTTTACCTGGCGTGTCAGTGCTCCACGAAAACCAGCCAAGTGCGTGCCACCATCTCTTTGCGGGATGTTATTGGTAAAACAAAGCACATTTTCATGGTAAGAATCATTCCACCAAAGGGCAACTTCAACAGTGATACCGTCTTTATCTGATTTCAGATAAATAGGCGTTTCAATCAAGGCTGATTTGGTGCGGTCCAGATATTTGACAAACTCTTCCAGACCGCCTTCGTAATAAAGCTCTACGGATTGGTCTTCTGCACTGCGTTTGTCCGATAAAAGAATGCGCGTGCCAGAGTTTAGAAACGCAAGTTCGCGCAGACGTTTTTCGAGTGTTTTGAAATCAAACTCGACCATCGTAAAAGTGTCTTCAGATGGCATGAAGGTAACTTCTGTACCAGAATAATCACCCGCATCTCCCACTTCTTCCAAAGGGCCATCCGAAACCCCATGGGTAAAGGAAACCTCATGCCATTTGCCATCTCGAGCAATTCTAAGTTTCAAGGAAACAGAAAGCGCGTTCACAACTGAAACGCCCACGCCGTGAAGGCCGCCAGAAACCTTGTATGAATTTTGGTCAAATTTACCACCAGCGTGAAGCTGGGTCATGATTACTTCAGCTGCAGAAATACCTTCTTCTTCGTGAATGCCAACCGGAATTCCGCGACCATTATCTGTAACGGTTACTGAACCATCTGGGTTAAGCGTAACCGTTACACGGTCCGCATGACCTGCAAGAACTTCATCAATACCGTTATCAACAACCTCATAGACCATGTGATGAAGCCCAGACCCGTCATCAGTATCACCGATATACATGCCGGGACGTTTTCGTACTGCATCAAGTCCCTTGAGAACCTTGATGGAATCCGCGCTATATTCAGCAGGATCGATATCTTCTTCGGGTATATCACTCATAAAATATTGCCTGTTTTTTCCGCTGTATTTCAAGAATACGAATCAGCGATTTTTTCTACTCTATATATAGGCGTTTTCAGCCAATTTTCCAAATTTCAGATGAGGTTTTCCAGTGTTTGAAATTACAACAGAAGAGACAGTTTGCCACTATGAAAATTATGCCCCGGAAGACTTATGTATAGTTCAAGGAGTTATTTTTATGGATACTGCCTCTACCCTGTTCTTTCCACCCGCTCCAAAGCCTAGAACAGTCCCGCCTTCATTGTTCCAAATGCTTAAGGTTATCTATAAAAACCCAATAGAGCTTTGGGGTGAGCCTTCTTATAACGAACCCTATGTTTACATTCGCTCAGGCATTGGCGGGCCATTACTGGTTGCCAACGATCCCAGTCTGATTAAGCACGTTCTGGTTGATAAGGCCTCTAACTATAAAATGGCAAAAATTCGCCAATTTTATTGCGCCCAATTTTGAAAGATGGTCTTCTAACTGCAGAAGGCGATATTTGGAAGCGATCCAGAAAAGCGATGGCACCTGTATTCACCCCGCGCCATATTCATGGGTTTGCGCAGTCCATGCTCAATTCGACTGAAGAGTTTGTAGAGCGTTATGAAACCATGGATGGGCCTTTTGATATGGCTCATCATATGACGGAATTAACGTTCGATATTCTTTCTGAAACGCTTTTTTCCAAGCAGATTGTTGGTAATCCGGACACTTTCGGTGAGCAGGTAGAGCGCTTGTTTGAAACTGCAGGGCGCGTTGATCCCCTTGATATACTTGGCGCACCCGAATGGGTCCCCCGCTTTACAAGATTCAGGGCCCGAAAGCCTTTGGCATATTTTCGTAAATTGGTGACCGAGACTGTGGATCAAAGAAAAGCGAAAATACAATCAGGAGAAGAGGTGCCAGATGATTTCATGACCCTCCTTTTAAAGGTTGAAGGTCCGGAGGGTCTTACACGGTCTGAAATTGAGGATAATGTAATCACCTTTATTGGCGCCGGCCACGAAACAACCGCTCGAGCATTGGGTTGGGCAATTTATCTATTAGCCAAAGCACCAGAAGAGCGCCGTAAGGTGGAAGAAGAAGTTACAAGAGTAACCAAAGAAGTAAAAGACCCCGTGGATTGGTTAAGTGCAATGCCGCAAACAAGAGCGGTTTTTGAAGAAGCCATGCGGCTTTATCCTCCTGCTCCCACAATTAGCCGTGATGCCATTGAGGACATTGAGTGGGAGGGCGTGACGATAACCAAGGGCACACAGGTGCTGATCATGCCTTGGACGTTGCATCGTCATCGATTGTATTGGGATAATCCTGATGCATTCATGCCATCGCGGTTTTTACCGGAAAATCGTGAAAAGCTAAATAAAATCAATATTTGCCGTTTGGTGCAGGACCACGAATTTGTATTGGAGCAACTTTTGCTTTGCAAGAAGCAGTTATTGCCCTTGGAATTTTATTGTCTAGATTCAGGTTTGACATGGCAGAAGGCGCTCAAGAACCCTGGCCAGTGCAGAAATTAACAACTCAGCCTAATGGTGGGTTGCAGATGGTTGTGACTGCGTTATAAAGCTCGCAAAATCAACCACGCTTAACTCACAAGCAAAATGAAAGTTTAGATCATGCGTCTTGAAGCAATTCCAGTTGGCAATAATCCGCCAGAAGACATTAATGTTGTCATAGAAATCCCATATGGCGGAGAGCCGATAAAATACGAAATGGACAAGGATTCTCAGGCAATCTTCGTTGATCGTATTCTTTCCACCTCAATGCGCTACCCAGGAAACTATGGTTTCGTGCCACACACTTTGTCGGATGATGGTGATCCAATCGATGTACTTATCGCTGACACAACACCGTTGATGCCAGGTTCCGTTATCAATTGTCGCCCAATTGGCGTTCTTTATATGACAGATGAAGCAGGCGGCGATGAAAAACTGATCGCGGTTCCATCCCCAAAAATCAATCCAATGTTCAAAGACGTTCATGAAATGTCAGATTTACCTACCCTTGTGGGAGAGCAGATCACACACTTTTTCGAGCGTTATAAGGATCTGGAAAAGAACAAATGGGCAAAGACCGATGGTTATGGCGATGCTTCAAAAGCAAAAGAAGCAATCCAAACGGCAATCGCAGCTCACAACGCAAAAAGCTGATTCAGCCAACGCGTTTTTCTATTGCATCCCAAACAAGGGATGCAATATCAGTTCCTGAGAAATTCTTCACCTCGCGAATTCCAGTTGGCGAGGTGACATTGATCTCGGTCATATAATCACCAATCACATCAATGCCAACAAAGATAAAGCCTTGATCTACCAAGGTTGGCTTTATGCGTTCGCAGATTTCTTTTTCCCGTTTTGTAAGTTCAGAATGTTCAGCGCGGCCACCCACATGCATGTTGGATCGGGCATCAGTTTCTGCAGGTATACGATTTATCGCTCCAACAGGTTCGCCATCCACCAAAATAATGCGCTTATCACCACCCCGTACTTCTTTAAGGTAGCGCTGTGCAATTAAAGGCTCGCGAAATTGTGCGTCGAAAATCTCCAACAAGGATGTGAAGTTCATGTCATCCTTGGGCAGGAAAAATACACCGGCACCACCATTGCCATATAGCGGTTTGATGATGATATCGCCCATTTCCTTTCGGAACGCAGTAATTGCATCATGATCGCGTGTAATGAGCGTTTCAGGCATCAGATCAGCAAATTCTGTAACCAGAATTTTTTCAGGCGCATTACGGACAGATGCCGGATCATTGACAACCAATGTCTTTGGATGGACGCGCTCCAGAATATGCGTTGTGGTAATGTACGACATATCAAATGGCGGGTCTTGGCGCAGTTGAATGACGTCAAGTTCGGAAAGATCAGTAACTTTCTTTTCGCCTAGCGTGAAGTGATCACCTTTCACATCCTTAAGGGACATTTCTTCAATTGCTGCCTGGACAACGCCATTGCGCAATTGAAGTGCCTGAGGCTCCCAGTGGTAGAGTGTGTGCCCGCGGTTTTGAGCTTCCAGACCCAAGGCGAAACTTGAATCGCCCTCAATGTGTACGGTCGATACATGATCCATCTGAAATCCGACTTTAAGACCCATGGAGCTTCTCCTGAATTAGTTGAAGTTCAGATTTAGGAGTTAAGAAGGCGAGTTGCAATCTTAAAATGCGTTTTCATAATGAGTGGGCCATTTCCATGGGCGTACTGCAATGATGTCATAGCGAATGGATAACAGGTGCGCATTCTTTTGTGTTGCTAGCCACAGGTCGCCTGCAGCCTCAATTCTACGCTGACTAGAAATACTAACCGCATCAAATGCCTCTTCAATTGTTGGCCTCGCCTTAACCTCAACCATCACAATTAAGTGTCCCTTGCGAGCAATAATATCAATTTCGCCAAGCTTGGTTTTATATCGCATGCTGAGTATTCGATAACCCTTCAGAACCAAACTTGCTGCCGCAATCCATTCAGATAAATGCCCCCATTTTTGGGCACGCCTTCGCTTAATGGTTTCTGGTTCAGCGCTCATTTTTTTCTTTTAGGGTTAAGGCCTGCTGGTAAAGATCTCGCTTTGAACCGCCAGTAAGGGTGGCTGCTTCTGCAGCTGCTTTGCTTACAGACATGGTTTGCATGAGTTCCATTAGCAATGTTTCAGTATCCTGAATTTCTCCTTGCTTCGGCGGCGCCACTAGAATCACGATTTCACCTTTGGTAGTTTTACCTGCAAAATTTTCTGCAAGTTCCATTAAAGTTCCTCTGGCTACTTCTTCATGCAATTTGGTCAATTCACGCGCAACACATGCACTTCGATCTGGACCAAAAACCTCAACCATGTCGCTCAATGCCTTATCAACACGATTGGGGCTTTCAAAAAAAATCAGCGTGGAAGGTATTACAATTAAAGGTTCCAGTTTTGCTCTTCGAGCGCCTTGTTTTGTTGGTAAGAAGCCTGCAAAAGTCCAAATATCAGTGGGCAAGCCGCTTGCGACCAACGCCGTTACGGGCGCCGTTGCGCCGGGCAATGGCCAAACACAAATACCGGCTTCATGTGCCAAATCAATCAAACGAAAACCAGGGTCGGATACAAGAGGCGTCCCTGCATCACTTACCTGCACAACTGACTTTCCTGCCTTCAGGTCTTCAACGATCCGGGGCCCGGCAGTATTTGCATTGTGCTCATGATAGGAAATTGTTTTGGTCTTAATTCCATAGTGTCGAAGCAATTTACCTGTTACGCGCGTGTCTTCGCAGGCAATCAGGTCGCATCCTGCCAGGGCCTCTAAGACACGGATTGTTATATCACCCAAATTTCCAATCGGCGTTGCAGCGATATAAAGCCCTGGCTCTATATGACGTGCTTCAATACTTGTGTTTTTGATTAGAAATTCAGAAATCGAGTTTGTCCTTTAGATGATGCCAGGCAACCCCTGCTTTAGCATACATGGGTCTGAGACTTGGAATTGGGAATTTGAGTATAATACCTTGCACCAGCTTTGGCAAATGAGTGGGTAGCGGGTTGGATTTATCGTTACTTCCAGCCAACCATCTGGCGATCTCACGGCCTGACCAAGTCGCGTTATTAACGCCGTTACCATGATACCCAAATCCAAAGTATATCGACAAATCGTCTGGCATGCGGCCAATTGATGGGCGTAATTGGCTGGTAAAACAAACAAAGCCACGCCAATCGTATTCGATTTCAACGTCTCGCCATTCAGGCCATAGTCTGCCAATGGATTTATGCAATTCAGATGTAGTTTCCTTTGCCCCTGCTGGTGTACCTTTGAAGTCTGCCCGACCTCCTAACATAAGTCTTTTTTCAGGTAGCATCCGATAATAGAAATACACGTTTTTGGAGTTGATTGCCGGACTTTCGCTAACCCATTTATGTGCGTTCAGTTCATCATCTGAAAGTGGACGCGTAACTACAATCTGACTTTGCAGCGGTAGTGCCCGCGCGGTAAACTTACGGTTCAAATTCTCAGACCACAGTACTAGACGCTATTGGATAAGGCGTTGAATTTTTTCATAAATGTGATT
>JAALLB010000079.1 GCA_011087745.1 Hyphomicrobiales bacterium
TTCATAGCCCACCCTTATCAGAGATAAATCCTGAAATCAACTTGGCATTACCACTTCAAGACCAGCTGCAGGCCTTATGGTTGCCGGCAAACCGTTAGGTGAAAAAGAACTGGTTTCCGTAGGACTGAGCATTGAAAAAATATTAAATGCCTAGTTTGCAAGTTTTAAAAAATCAGATAATTTGAAGAAAAATATTACCAAGGGATACTCAAATGAAAACACGTGCCGCAGTTGCTTTTGAAGCAGGAAAACCTCTTGAAATCGTAGATGTAGATCTCGAAGGTCCAAAGGAAGGTGAAGTTCTGGTTGAAATCAAGGCAACTGGCATTTGTCACACAGATGAATTCACATTGTCTGGCGCCGACCCCGAAGGCATTTTTCCAGCTATTCTTGGCCATGAAGGCGCTGGCATCGTGGTTGATGTGGGTCCGGGCGTTACAACGCTCAAGAAAGGCAATCACGTTATCCCGCTATATACGCCTGAGTGCCGCGAGTGTGATTACTGTACGTCTGGCAAGACCAATCTTTGTCAGTCCATTCGAGAAACACAGGGTCGCGGCGTAATGCCAGACGGTACATCGCGCTTTTCAATCAAGGGCAAAAAAGCATTTCATTACATGGGCACATCAACCTTTGCCAACCATACAGTAGTCCCTGAGATTGCTCTTGCAAAAGTACGCGAAGATGCAGCATTTGAATCAATTTGCTATATTGGTTGCGGCGTAACAACCGGCATTGGCGCGGTAATCAATACGGCAAAAGTACAACCAGGTGACAACGTCGTTGTCTTTGGTCTTGGCGGCATTGGCCTAAACGTAATTCAGGGTGCACGCCTAGCAGGTGCCAATATGATTGTTGGTGTTGATCTTAATCCGGCACGTCAAGCTTGGGGCGAAAAGTTTGGCATGACGCATTTTGTCAATCCAAATGAAATCGAGGGCGATCTTGTTCCATATATTGTTGATCTCACAAAAGGTGGCGCTGATTATTCTTTTGAGTGTATCGGCAATGTAAATGTCATGCGCGATGCGCTTGAGTGTTGCCATAAAGGTTGGGGCACATCCATCATCATCGGTGTTGCAGGTGCTAGCCAGGAAATTTCTACCCGTCCATTCCAGCTCGTAACGGGTCGCAACTGGCGCGGTACTGCATTTGGTGGCGCTAAAGGCAGAACAGACGTTCCAAAAATAGTTGATTGGTACATGGATGGTAAAATCGAAATTGACCCAATGATCACCCACACAATGGGGCTGGATGATATCAACAACGGCTTCGATCTAATGAGCAAAGGTGAAAGCATCCGGGGTGTTGTAAAATTCTAGCATGACTAAACCAAAATTCATTGGCATAAATCACGTAGCACTGGAAGTCGACGATATCGATGAAGCCCTGGAGTTTTATGGGCAATTTTTTGATTTTACCCTGCAGAACCGAAGTACAACCATGGCTTTTATAGAAATGGGAGATCAATTTATTGCTCTCTCATCCCCTCGTAAGCAATCCAGAGATGATGGCAGGCACTTCGGTCTGGTTGTTGATCAGCGAGAAGGCTTACGAGAAAAACTGGAGGCTGCAGGTGTTGAAATCGTGACGCCCAGGCGTCTTGATTTCATGGATCCTTGGGGCAACCGCATAGAGATTGTACCATATGAGGATATTCAGTTTGTGAAGCAACAAGGTGCATTAAAAATGCTTGGTGCTGGTGAGTTGCGCAAGACCGATGCTGCAAAACAAGAATTGCGCCAAAAGGGCATCAGACCACCAGCTGATGCTTAATGGATAATCTTTTCAAATTCTATAGGGTAACTTGATGATCCTCTACGTAGATGCCGATGCATGCCCTGTTAAAGCAGAAGTTATCAAGGTCGCTGAACGTCACAATATAAAAGTAATTCAAGTCGCCGATGGCGGCTTGCGTCCTTCCAGAGACCCAATGGTTCAAAATGTCATCGTAACGCAAGGTGCAGATGCGGCTGATGACTGGATTGCTGAAAACATCACTGGTAATGACATTTGCATCACCAATGACATACCGCTCGCAAAACGTTGCCTTGAAAAACAGGCGAAAGCCGTAAAACCCAATGGCAAACTCTTTGATGAGGCCAACATTAGCATGGCCCTCGCAATGCGTGAGATCAACCAGCACATCCGCGAAAGCCAACAGACGCAAACCTATAATGCAGGATTCACACAAAAAGACCGCTCAAACTTCTTGCAGGAACTTGAGCGCTTGATACAACAGGGTAAAAGAACATCCTGAACGGGGCTGCCCTAACAGACTGGATTCCTCCCATGAGTGAAAATACAGACGAAGAACTTACCATTCTTGATGCAACAAGTGACTTTGATACCCTTGGTGGGCGCATTGTGCGTGCCCGCGAAGCGCTTAACCTTGATGAAAAAGAAGCTTCCAGGCGCGTTGGCGTTACGCTTGACACTTACAAAAACTGGGAAACCGATCGTGATGAGCCGCGTGCCAACAAGCTCTCAATGCTTGCCATGTGTTTAAGTGTCAGCCCAACCTGGTTACTGTACGGACGCGGAAAATCTCCAATTTCTGAAAGTGTCAGCGAAGAAGTTACCAATATCAGAGAACAACTTGCACGCGTCAATGATCTACAAGAACAAACAGCTCAGCAATCAAGATGTTAAATCAGGCAGTTGCCCGTTTGATAAAACGAGAACAGGACTAAGGTAATTCCCATGCAAATCATCAATGAAAACACCTCACATGGTGGTCGCCAACTTGTCATAACCCATGACAGCGAAACATGTAATTGCGAGATGAAGTTCTCCGTTTTTCTACCGCCACAAGCAAAAGCCAAGCCTTGCCCGGTTCTGTATTATTTATCCGGTTTGACCTGCTCCCATGCAAATGTAACTGAAAAAGGTGAATTCCGAGCCGCTGCTGCTGAACACGGGATCATTATTGTTTGTCCTGACACATCGCCGCGCGGTGACAATGTGGCAGATGAAGATGTTTATTTCTTTGGTTTAGGTGCCGGGTTTTACGTTGATGCTTCTGAGGCACCTTTCAGTGAACATTATAATATGTACTCATACGTGACGAAAGAACTCCCAAAACTGATTGCAGAAGAGTTCAACGCCGATATGTCTTGTCAGTCTATCACGGGTCATTCCATGGGCGGACATGGCGCCATGATCTGTGCATTGAAAAATCCTGATACGTACACATCCGTTTCAGCCTTTGCACCGATTTGCGCTCCCTCACAAGCTGAATGGGGTCAAAATGCTTTCTCCAAATACCTTGGATCAGACAAGAGCAGCTGGAGAGCATTTGACACGGTTGCCTTGATTGAAGATGGCAACAAGGTTCCAGAGATTTTGGTTGATCAGGGTACTGCAGATGAGTTTCTGGAGACAGGTATTCGGGTTCCGCTATTGGAAAAAGCCTGCAGCGAAAATGGAGTTGATCTAACCCTACGCATGCATGACGGATATGATCATTCATATTACTTCATCTCATCTTTCATGGCCGATCATATTGCTTGGCATGCCAAGCGTCTTGGGTAGAGGTTTTGGAGCAATCCAAAAACTCACAATTGGGTAGTACGCGCGCCTGGTTTATCTGGCTGTTTGCAGCCCTTTCCTTTGGTTATGCATTTTTCCACCGGGTCGCGCCCAGTGTTATGGTATCTGACCTGATGGCAGAATTTGCCATTAGTGGCGCTGTATTGGGTACCCTTTCTGCGCTTTATTTCTATCCTTACGTCTTGATGCAGGTGCCACTAGGCGCATTGATTGATCGCCTAGGTGTTCGTGCACTACTTTCCACCGCGCTTCTAATAGGTGGGATTGGCTCGGTGCTTTTTGCCTTGGCTCAATCAATTGAAATGGCTTACCTCGGGCGCATGTTGATTGGCATTGGTTCTGCCGTCGGGTTTTTAAGCTCACTTGCTTTGGCAGGAAAATGGTTCCCTCCGCATCGTTTTGCTTTTCTGGCCGGCCTTGTCATGTTCTTCGGCATGATCAGCGGCATTGCAGCATCAGGTCCCCTCGCAATATTTGTCGAGAACTATGGCTGGCGCTCAGCAATGTGGAGTCTTGGCGGGTTCAGTATCCTTTTGGCTGTATTGGTCTTCATTTTTGTTCGCAACGCTCCAGAAGGAACTGTAGAAGAAGAAAAAGCTGCGCCTCCAAAAGAAACCTGGAGCGCAATGTGGAAGGGCCTCAGACAAGCCACTTCAAACCTTGAAGTTTGGAAAGTTGCACTTGTTGCTTCAACCATGTCAGGCCCAATGCTCACTCTTGGGGGATTGTGGGGGACACCCTATTTGATTTCAGCTTATGGCCTTGAAAAAACAGATGCTGCATTTCTGGTCTCGTTTTTGCTTCTGGGCTGGGCAATCGGAGCACCTTTTGCAGGATGGCTTTCAGATCGTATTCGCCAACGCAAAAAAATCATTCTTGCGGGCTCCCTCATCGTAACATGCAGTGTTGGCGCAATTGCCTTTCTGCCGTTGCCGCCGTTGTGGATTACTGTTGGGCTCATAATTTTGACCGGCATGAGTGGCGCAGCAATGACTGTTACATTCGCGCTGGTGCGTGAAGTTACCCCGTCAAATATCAGCAGCTCAGTAACGGGCATTGTAAACTCATTAACCGTTGCCTCGGGCGCAATCTTGCAACCTGCTGTGGGTTATGTACTGGACCAACTCTGGGACGGAACAACGGTTGAAGGCGCTCGGCTATACAGCATTGAAAACTATCAAACAGGATTTGCATTAATTTTTGCAACCTGCCTTGTGGGTCTGGTTATTTGCATGACCTTAAAAGACAGCCCATTTGCCAAATCTGCACAATAACCTCTTGGTAACAAAAACTTCTGAAATTGTTCCATTGTCGTAAAGGGAAAATTTTTATAATCGTCTTCTATTAATGACAGAAAGTATTCACCCTTGAATTAAAAGCAAATTCAGTGAAAACTATCTGCATCTTGGAGGAGAAAATTATGGCAGCTAAAAAGCCAACGAAAAATGAAGAAAAAATCTGGCTAAAATCATACCCACCCGAAATTGCACATGAAATACCGGAGCTATCGTATAGCTCTGTTGCTGGCTTGTTGGAGGATGCTTGCAAGAAATATGCTTCCAGTCCGGCATTTACCTGCATGGGCAAATCAATCAACTATTCCGAGCTGGATGAAAAATCAAAGATAATTGCTGGCTGGCTTCAAGCAAAGGGGCTGAAAAAGGGCGACCGTGTCGCCATCATGATGCCAAACATTCTACAATACACTGTAGTTCTTCCAGCCGTGCTTCGAGCAGGCTACGTTGTTGTAAATGTTAACCCTCTGTACACCCCAAGAGAACTTGAACATCAGCTCAAGGACAGTGGCGCTAAGGCCATCTTTGTTCTAGAAAACTTTGCAACCACCTTTGAACAGGTTCGCTCGAAAGTAGGCGTGGAACATGTAGTCGTTACAAGCATGGGTGACATGTTGGGCGGTCTTAAAGGCATGATTGTCAATCTTGTTGTTCGCAAGGTCAAAAAGCTGGTGCCAAGCTGGAACCTTCCAGGCCACCATAGTTTTAAATCGGTAATGAGCAGCAACCACCTGCTAACACCTGCTGAGTTAACCCATGACGACATTGCTTTCCTCCAATATACCGGCGGCACTACGGGCGTTTCCAAAGGCGCCACACTCAGCAATTCAAATGTGCTTTCCAACACCTCACAAAATACTGAATGGCTAAATGTAGTCGAGGTGCCAGAAAACCCAACTTATATTTGTGCACTGCCGCTGTATCATATCTTCGCACTTGTCGTGAATATGATCATGGGCATGAGATTGGGTGCACATAACGTTCTTATTCCAAACCCAAGGGACATTCCAGGATTTGTCAAAGAGCTTGGAAACTATGAGTTTAATGTATTTCCAGGGCTCAACACACTTTTCAATGCATTGCTCAATAATGAAGATTTCAGAAAACTGGATTTTAAAGCCCTCAAGCTGACGCTGGGCGGTGGCATGGCTGTACAGCAACCGGTTGCTGAACGCTGGCAAGAACTAACCGGGTGTAATGTCTCGGAAGGATATGGTCTTTCAGAAACCTCGCCCGTTGCAACTGCAAACCGGTTTGAT
The DNA here is from genome assembly GCA_011087745.1 of Hyphomicrobiales bacterium. Lineage (GTDB taxonomy): Bacteria > Pseudomonadota > Alphaproteobacteria > Rhizobiales > Rhizobiaceae > JAALLB01. Next base: position 6,107 of record JAALLB010000079.1, read on the forward strand.
GCGGATAAATTCTCAGGCACAATTGGCCTCCCGCTTCCATCAACAGATATCTCAATTCGCGATGATGACGGAAAACTTGTTCCATTGGGCGATGTCGGTGAAATTTGCATACGCGGCCCACAAGTCATGGTCGGATACTGGGAACGTCCTGAAGCTACCGACCATGTAATGACCAAGGATGGTTTCTTTAAATCCGGCGATATGGGTTTCATGAACGAAAAAGGTCAAACCAAAATCGTTGATCGCAAGAAAGACATGATCCTTGTTTCTGGATTCAATGTTTATCCAAACGAAGTAGAAGAAGTCGCGGTTGGCCACGAACACATTCTGGAAGCTGCAGCCGTAGGTATACCTGATGATCATTCAGGTGAAGTTGTGAAACTGTTTGTAGTTAAAACTGACCCGTCTATTACAGAACAAGATGTTAAAGACTGGTGCAAAAAAGGCCTTACGAATTACAAGCGCCCACAACAGGTCGAGTTCCGTGATGAATTGCCAAAAACCAATGTTGGTAAAATTCTAAGACGAGAACTACGCGACAACTAAAAATACTCCTAGGAGCTTTCCAGCGATCTTTGCTCATCGAGCCAAAGTGGATCAATGGAAAGCTTCTTGGTAATCTTGTCATCGCTTGCAAGAACCCGCCAAAACGGTGACACGTCGCTTACCGTTTTACCCTCACCCATTTCTTCAATTGCAGCCTCTGCAACCATTCGAATAAATATTGATGTCGAAACTGGACACATCGCATCGCATTTATTGCGGCGAGCCAGTTCATTTCTCAAGCCAATAATGGTTTGAGTTTCTCCTTGAGGAATGGAGTTAATATAGTCATCCACAATCAGGGGCGTACCAACAAACATCAATTCACCAGCCCTGATCCAGCAAAATTAGCTTCCAGTTTAACTTTTTTCGGTTCCTTTTTACGGTGCAATTTTTCAACCGCTGTAGGTTTTTGAGCCATGACGTTTTCCTTTTTCATTAAGGATTTTATCATGGCTCCGATGTTTTTCAAAACATACGATTCTACCTAATAAAACAATACGTTATAAACAACTCTAACCTATAATTCCGCCATCCTCGCGTTCTATCGCGATGATTGCAGACTTGGGAACGGATGTTCCACCATCTGGCCAATGGCTGTTACCATCTGCACCAGGATGCTGGATACCAATGAACATCGTGCGTCCATCAGCACTCCAGGTAGCACCGGTTACTTCACACTCATTTGGACCAACCAGAAACCGACGGATTTCACCTGTCTGGGTATCCGCAACCAGCATTTGGTTGTTACCCATACCTTCAAAATCTCCTTCGTTGGTATCCTTGCCATCCGTCTGAATCCATAAAAAGCCATTGCTATCAAATGAAATTGGTATTGCCAAGTTACCGAACGTTGAATGAGAAAGTGCAGGTGAGGATTTTTT
>JAALLB010000080.1 GCA_011087745.1 Hyphomicrobiales bacterium
CACATGGAAAGACCCATCCGGTCACCTTCAGCAAAGATGTGTGCATACGGTAGGGATTTGCCCATCGGCTGTTTCCAAAATTGCCTTCCCCCTGTTTACGACAGGTAATTGATGTGTCTGGAGATGGTCAAAACAATGAAGGAATTATCTCTCAAAACGTCTATGCGCTATGGGATTTTTCCAAAATAACTGTCAATGGCCTTGCCATACGGGGTTCTGATCCGCAGCATGATAGTGCTCACGCTGACATAGTGACTTACTACCGCCAGAACGTGTTACGTGGCGGTGGCTCATTCATTGTTATTGCCGAAAACTTCGAAAGCTTCGAAGAAGCAATGAAAAAGAAATTGCTGAAAGAAATAGTGCCCGGAGCAATTGGACTAATGCAGTAAGGTTTACTTGCTCTTTTTAGGCCGATTTTTAGTCATAAACATCATCGCTGCTGCGAGTGCCGGAAAAAGTGATGTAGTTTTTTACGTTGCATGACATCCCTCATTTAATAACTGGAAAAAGCATGGTTTAATAAGGTTAATTCAAGCTTAATCGATTCACTAAAACTTTAGGGAAAATGACATGAGTACTCAAGTTGAAAAAGCCAAATTATTCCAATCTCTACATAAAAAAGGCGACCCTGTCGTGCTTTACAATATTTGGGATCCAGGCAGCGCTAAAGTAGTGGAAGAAGCGGGTGCAAAAGCACTAGCAACCGGAAGTTGGCCAGTTGCTGTAGCGCAAGGGTATGCTGATGGTCATAATATTCCAATGGCAGATGCGATTTCCAATGCAAAGCGCATTGTAGATGGGACAGAATTGCCTGTAACCCTTGATTTTGAAGGCGGGTATAGTGTTGATGAAGCGGGGCTTAAAGCCAATATTGGAGCAGCACTAGACGCTGGAGTGGTTGGTTTTAACTTCGAAGATCAGGTTGTTGGTGTTGAAGGACTGCATGAAGTTTCTGAACAAGCAAGCCGTGTTGCAGCCGTACGGTCCGCGATTGATGCAAGCGGTGTAGATGCTTATTTAAATGCCAGAACCGACTTGTTTTTGAAGTCCAAACCGCAAGATCATGATGCAGCAATGCTTGGTGAAGCTATTGACCGGGCTAAAGCTTACGAAGATGCAGGCGCAAGTGGCTTTTTTGCACCGGCACTACTGGATGAAGCCATGATCGGGAAATTGTGTGAAGCCACCCAATTGCCAGTGAACATTATTGCCATTCCCGGTTGCCCGCCAAAGGCAAAACTGGCTGAGTTCGGGGTTGCGCGAATTAGTTATGGTCCGGTTGCTTATCGTCAGGTGATGGCTGCCTTGGGCGAGGGCGCAAAAGCTGCGTTTGCCTAAATTCGTGGATTGGCTGGCTTGGTCATTCCATTTATCGCCGTATGCTTTAAATTGCGGGTTCAGAATCAATTGGAATAGTAGATGCAGACTTATTTAGACCTTCTTTCCCATGTGCTCGAAACTGGAACCGATCGCGGGGACCGTACGGGAACAGGAACACGTTCTGTTTTTGGCCACCAGATGCGTTTTGATCTGAGCAAAGGATTTCCCGTTACAACGACCAAGAAACTTCACTTGCGCTCTATTATTATTGAGTTTTTGTGGTTCTTGCGCGGGGAGACAAACATCAAATGGCTTCAAGAAAATGGTGTTTCCATTTGGGATGAATGGGCTGATGAGGACGGCGATCTTGGCCCGGTGTATGGCTATCAATGGCGTTCCTGGCCTGCACCAAATGGTGAGAGCATTGATCAAATCAAAGGAATCATCAAAAGTCTCAAGGAAAACCCTAATTCGCGTCGGCATATTGTGAGTGCCTGGAACCCGGCATTGGTGGATGATATGGCTTTGCCGCCTTGCCATTGTCTTTTCCAGTTTTATGTGGCGGACGGCAAATTGTCCTGCCAGCTTTACCAGCGTTCAGCCGATATTTTTCTGGGTGTGCCATTTAATATAGCTTCTTATGCTCTGCTTACCATGATGCTTGCACAAGTTTGTGATTTGGAAGTGGGCGACTTCGTACATACATTTGGGGATGCACATATCTATCACAATCATTTTGAGCAGGCGAAAGAACAGCTTTCTCGTAAACCGCTTGATTTGCCAGTGATGAAGATTAATTCAGAGGTAAAGGATCTGTTCGAATTTACTTTTGAAGATTTCACGCTTGAGGGCTATGAAGCCCACGCCAACATTAAGGCTCCGATTGCAGTATGACTGAATTTCCACTCTCACTTGTTGTAGCGATTGCCAAAAACAATGTCATTGGCATGGATGGCGATATGCCATGGAAGCTTTCAACTGATTTAAAGCGTTTCAAGCGCGATACGATGGGTAAGCCAATAATCATGGGGCGAAAGACTTTTCAAAGTATTGGACAAGCGCTTTCGGGCCGGTTGAATATTGTAGTTTCACGTTCAGAGTTTGTTGCTGAAAATACAGTTCATGCAAATAGCATTGAGGCAGCGCTCTTTTTGGCTGAGGGTTGGGCAAAGGAAAATGGCTCCGAAGAAATTTGTGTCATCGGTGGTGGGCAGATTTATGCAGCTACTTTGCCAATGGCGAGCAAACTTTATGTGACCCATGTGATGGCAGAACCAAACGGTGATACCAAATTTCCCGAGATTTTGGATGCAGAATGGCGCCCAATTGATCGGGAAGAAGTGCCAATGGGAGAAAAACATACTGCTGAAACGCTCTATGTGGTTTATGAGCGCGTTTAAAGTTTGATTCCGTTTGTGAGCTCAAAATCATGTTTTTGTTGAATTTTTTGTGAAAATCGCAATTAATTTTAGCCGTTGCGACGAATAGCGCTTTTACAACATTGAAAGCAGGGCTTTGCATCCCTATAACGAGTACAGATTTAGTTTTCCCGATGTATAAAGGATTTTAGATGCCTTGGAGTAATCAAAGTGGTGGAGGCGGCGGCCCTTGGGGCGGCGGCGGAAACAATGACAATGGCGGCAAAGGCGGCGGTGGCGGCCCTTGGGGCGGTGGCGGTAATAACCGTCCACCAAACAATGGCGGGGGCGGTCAAGGTGGTGGAACACCTCCTGACTTAGAAGACATTATCCGCAAAGGCCAGGATCAGATCAAAAAAGCAATTCCAGGTGGCGGCGGATTTAATGCTGCTACAGCCTTAATTGCCATAGTTGCCGTTGTTGGTCTTTATCTTACGCAAGCGTTTTATACGATCCAGGAAGACCAGCTAGGTGTTGAGCTTCGATTTGGCAAACCAAAACAGGAAATTTCGGCTGCGGGTCTTCATTTCCATTTTTGGCCAATTGAAAGCTACGAGATTGTTGAGACCAGCGAGAAACAAATTCAGGTTGGTGGCGCAACACGCTCAAATACAGCCGGATTGATGCTGTCTGGTGACCAAAATATCGTGGATGTTACATTCTCTGTTCTTTATCAGGTCGTTTCTCCGAATAACTATCTTTTCAATGTCAGTGATCCAGAAGGTATGGTTCGCCAGGTTGCAGAAAGCGCGATGCGTGAAGTAGTTGGCAAACGCCCAGCTGATGATGCACTGCGTAATGACCGTGATGGTATTGCAGAGGAAGTGCGTTCAATTACACAAGCAACACTTGAGAGTTATGGAACCGGTATTCAGATTAACGGTTTGAAACTGGAAGATGTTGCTCCGCCTCGTGAAGTTGCTGACTCATTTGATGAAGTGCAGCGTGCTGAACAGAACGAAGATCAGTTCATTGAAGAAGCCAATCGTTATTCAAACAGGGTTTTGGGTGCTGCACGTGGTGAAGCTGCTCAAATTCTGGAAGATGCGGCAGCCTATAAAAACCGTGTTGTGGAAGAAGCAAAGGGTGAAGCTCAACGCTTTGTCTCGGTTTATGATGAATACGCGAAAGCTCCTGAAGTGACCAGGAAGCGTCTTTTCCTTGAAACAATGGAAAAGGTTCTTGCAAAATCAAACAAGGTAATTGTTGAGCAGGGGAATGGGCAGGGCGTTGTGCCATATCTTCCATTGCCGGAAATCAACAATCGCAGAACACCTTCAACCAGTACACAGGGAGCGAATTAATGGCTAGTCGCGGACCATTTTTCCTAGTCCTTATAGCACTAGGTGCATACGTTTTATTCAATTCACTATTCATTTTGAATGAACGTCAACAAGCAATTGTTCTTCGCTTTGGTGAAATTCAAAGAGTTGAAACAGAACCGGGCCTTTACTTCAAAGCACCGCTTTCTTTTGCTGGGCTTGATACCGTACAAATTATTGAAGATCGTCTTTTGCGATTTGATTTGGATGATATGCGAGTTCAGGTTTCTGATGGTAAGTTTTATGAGGTAGATGCCTTTCTAACATACCGAATTTCTGATGCACGTCGTTTCCGTAGTCAGGTTTCTGGTAGCCTTCAACTTGCTGAGCAACGACTAAGAACCCGTTTTGATTCTGCACTACGTGGTGTTTATTCTCTTCGTGGTTTTGAATCAGCTCTTTCAGAAGAGCGTTTGGAAATGATGCGTGAAGTTCGCAATCAGTTGCGTCCTGATGCAACATCATTGGGGCTTACAATCGAAGATGTTCGTATTCGTCGTACGGATCTAACGGCTGAAGTTTCAGACCAAACGTTTGCCCGAATGAACGCAGAACGTCTGGCGGTTGCTGAACGGTTGCGTGCTCGTGGTCAGGAAGCTGCTCGCAGGATTAAAGCGCGTGCGGATCGTCAGGTTATTGAAATCAAGGCTGAAGCACAAAGAGATGCTGAAATTCTTCGTGGTGAGGGTGAAGGTGAGCGTAATGGTATTTTTGCGGAAGCCTTTGGTCGTGATCCTGAGTTCTTCGAATTTTACCGTTCAATGAGTGCTTATAGTGTTGCGCTGAACGAGTCAGGCACAACTATGGTGCTTTCACCAGACTCTGACTTTTTCCGGTATTTCCAAAATCCAGCCGGAAAACCAGCTTCGAACAATGGTCAATAAATCACTTTGTCAGGTCAGATATTATGTCTGACCTGATTGTCGGAATTGGTTTGGTTTTTGTCATCGAGGGGGTGTTATACGCAGCTTTTCCCGGCGCTATGCGCAAGATGATTTTGGATATAACCAAACTTCCAGATTTTAATATGCGAGCCATCGGACTATTGTCTCTTGTGATTGGTGTCATTATTGTTTGGGCAGTACGGGGTTAGAACATATGTGCTTTGCAACAATTATCGTGTTGCCTGCGTTATTGAGATAACTGCGTTAACAAGAGTACGTGATTTGGTGAGTTTTTTTCATACAAATGTCGGTTTTGATGATAAAAGTAAGGTGAATTTTAAACGGGCAATTTTTGCTCGAATAATTGTTGGAGGGTCTTCATGATCTTTAGAAATATTTTTAAATCTGCAATCAAACTTCCAGTAGCATTTGCGCTTGCAACTGCACTGGTTGCTGCACCAGCAGTAACAATTCCTTCGAAATCCCATGTTCAAGCGCAGGGGCCTGTGTCCGTTGCTGACTTGGCAGAAGGCTTAATGGCGGCCGTTGTTAATATTTCTACTTCCCAAAAAGTTGCAGATCGCGGCGGGCGCAAAAACTTGCCGATACCACAAGTGCCAGAGGGTTCACCATTCCAGGAGTTTTTTGATGATCTCTTCCCGCGTGGGGAAGGTGAAAACGGAAACCGTGGGGGTTCTCCAAAGACACGTAGCTCACTTGGTTCGGGCTTTGTCCTTGATGCAAGCGGTATTATCATCACCAACAACCATGTGATTGCAGATGCTGACGAGATTACGGTCAACTTCAGCGATGGCTCTAAACTGGATGCAGAATTGGTGGGTACAGACCCAAAAACAGATATTGCGGTTCTACGCGTAAAACCAACAACACCTCTGACAGCTTTATCTTTTGGCGATTCTGACAAAGCGCGTATCGGTGACTGGGTAATGGCGATTGGTAATCCATTTGGACTTGGTGGAACGGTAACGCTTGGTATTGTTTCAGCTGTTGGCCGCGATATCAGCTCTGGTCCCTATGACAATTTCATCCAGACAGATGCTTCGATCAATCGGGGTAATTCCGGTGGACCGCTGTTTAATATGGACGGCGAAGTTGTTGGTATTAATACAGCTATTATTTCACCATCAGGTGGTTCGATTGGTATTGGTTTTTCCATTCCTTCTACATTGGCAACCAAGGTTGTTGATCAGCTTGTAGAGTTCGGTGAAACACGTCGCGGTTGGTTAGGTGTTCAAATTCAAACCGTGACCGATGAAATTGCCGAGAGCCTAGGTCTTGAAGAAGCCTCTGGTGCGCTTGTAAGCGGCGTTGTTAAAGATGGTCCTGCAGAAAAGAGCGGTGTTCTTTCTGGTGATATCATTCTTGAATTTGATGGCAAAACTGTTGCCCAGATGCGCGATCTTCCAATTATTGTAGCTGACACACCGGTAGAAAAAGAAGTTGAAGTACTTGTGCTCCGCAAAGGTGAGAAGCAAACTATTGGCGTGACGCTTGGTCGCCTCGAAGATGGTGAAAAGAAGCTGGCGTCTCTTTCAACAGGTAAAAAAGCCGAGGATGACAAGCCAGAAACCAGAACCATGCTTGGCCTTCAGCTTTCTGAAATTGATGAAAAAACACGTGAAGAAGCTAAAATTTCAGAAGACCTGCAAGGTTTGGTTATTACCGACGTTGAAGGTGGTTCAGCTGCTCAGGATAAGGGTATTCAAAAAGGCGAAGTGGTCGTGCAAATCGGCCAAGAGCCAGTTGAAACACTAGCCGATGCAGAAAAACAAATTGCAGCCCTTAAAGATCAGGGGCGTAAAAATGCACTGCTTATGATTGCATCTCCAACCGGTGATATCCGTTTTGTTGTGGTTGCGATCGAGTAATCTTCGTTGCTATTATTCAAGTGATTATCAGGGCGGTTTATCCGCCCCTTTTATTTGGGTTTTTGAGAGAGTAATACAAATGTGCTTTTAGGTTAGGGTGGGTGTCCGGAACACGGGTATGGTCAAAATCATTGGCCTTATCATGTTTCATGCCTAACCGTTCCATGACCGCAAAAGACCTTTTGTTTGCTTTGACTGCGAAGCTGATGATTTCTTCAAATGCCAATTCTTCAAAGCCAAATCTAAGTAAACGTTCGGCGGCTTCAGTTGCGTAGCCTTTGTCCCAGTACTGCGGTGCCAATCGCCATCCGATCTCCACACCTCCGGTTTTCAATCCCTCTTCAGCATGAGCATCTGCCAATCCGCAAAAGCCTATGCACTCAGCTGTTTGTTTAATTTCCAGTGCGGTAAAGCCGTAGCCATCTCTTGAAATGTTTGCTTTCAGATCATCCATCATTTTATCAGAGGCTGCTCGATCTCTTCGGAATGGAAAGAATTCCATGACAGTATCATCGGAATTTATGAAATGAAAAAGATCGCGATCTTGTTCTTTCCAGTTCCGAATTATCAATCTTTCTGTTTCCAAATAAAAATCAGTCATGGCAAATCGGTGTTGCTTTATGTTAACGTCAACTCGGGATAAGGGCTGTATTTCCGATTGATTTGAGGTTGATTGA
>JAALLB010000001.1 GCA_011087745.1 Hyphomicrobiales bacterium
ATAAAAAATCCTCACCTGCACTTTCTCATTCAACGTTCGGTAACTTGGCAATACCAAAGTAATGGCTGGGTTTGTCATCAGGTGCCCCACATTGCGAACCAGCAAAAGTGAACGGCCAGGAAGTGAAATACCTTTACCGTTTCCGGTTGTATAGTCGCGGTCCGGGTTCAACTTGCGGGTTATTGTAGTACCCCCTTTTACGAAGCTCTCTGAAAGATCGCCTTTCATCAGGCCAAGCCAGTTTTGATAAGCAAGGACCTTGTCTTCGCCATCGACAGCTGCAACGGAATCCTCACAATCGCAAATTGTGGTTAGAGTTGATTCTAGAACAATATCAGCGATGCCTGCTTTATCAGTCGAGCCTATTGGGTGATCAGGATTAATGATGATATCTGCATGCAGGCCATTTCGTTTTACCAAAATAGAAGTTGGGCTGGCAGCTTCGCCTTGATAGCCAACAAATTGTGCAGGGTTGGAAAGGCCAGCAGTGTTGCCGTCTTCTAAAATGACCTGTAATTCTCCATCAACGATTTCAAGCTTGGTTGCATCTGCCCAGGAGCCATTTAATGGCACCGATTTATTTAAAAAATCATGTGCCCAGGCAATAACTTTGATGCCACGAGCTGGATTATAAGCTTTGCTTTTTTCAGCGCCACCTTCATCAGAAATCGCATCAGTTCCATACAATGCATCATATAATGAACCCCAACGTGCATTCGCTGCGTTCAAAGCATATCGGGCATTCATGATGGGTACTACTAGCTGTGGGCTGGCAATCATCGCAATTTCTGGGTCAACATTAGAAGTGTCGACGGAGAACTTTCCACCTTCAGGTACGAGGTACCCGATGTCCAGTAAGAATTGTTTGTAATCTTCAAGAGAATAATCAGTGCTATTTGCCTTGTAATATTCATCGATCTTGGATTGAAGCGTTTCACGCTTTTCAAGCAATTTCTTATTGGTTGGTGCCAAGTCGGTCACAAGTGCTTCAAGGTCAGCCCAAAACTTGTCTTCAGCAATGCAGTACCAGGTAAAGCTTGCTCATTTACAAAAGCATAAAGCTCACGATCAACATTCAGGCTGCCAACATTAATACGGTCAGACATGGGTTTCTCCAGAAATTCAAAAAATTAGCCTTTGGCTATCAAAACCAGCAATATTGTCAATTTGGAGTAGATGCGAAACATTGTTTCCTTTTTGGAAACAATGAATTTCAAAGCGTGAGATTTTCGTAATATTGAACCTTAAAGACGGAATACCCATATATATTATGGTAACAAAGATGGATTAAACGCATGTCTCGTATCGCAGGGTTTTCAAGCCCTTTATTACTGGGTTTTGATGAACTGGAACGCGTTTTAGCGCGCGCAACAAAAAGCGCGAACGATGGCTATCCACCTTATAATATTGAACGCCTGCAAACTCAGCCGGGTGAAAAAGGCGATCTTCTTCGAATTACGCTGGCTGTGGCAGGATTTACAGAAGATGAACTTGATATCAGTATTGAAGAAAACCAGCTGACAATATCCGGCAAGCAAATTGATGATCAAGAGCGGGTTTTTCTGCATCGCGGAATAGCGGCACGGCAGTTTCAGCGCGCATTTGTCCTTGCTGAGGGAATAGAGGTCAGTGGTGCGAATTTGGAAAGCGGTCTTTTGGAAATTGATCTGATCCGCATTCAGCCAGAGCTAATAATTCGTAAGATTTCAATCAAGTCTCGAAAATCACCAAAGGAGTAGATTTATGTTTCACGATCTTGAAATAAACAATCAACAAGCAGAAACTCTTGCTCAAATGGAATCAAACGCCATTGCCTACATGCGTGAAATGACGACAGAGGAAATCAAGATAGCATTTCCTGAGACACCCGAGCTTGAAGATGGACAAACCTATTGGGCATTATTTGGTGCAGATGGCGCGCCCCTGATGTTGGCCAGCGAGCGCGTTGAAATAGCTTCTTCTGCTTTTTATAATAACCTAAAAGCTATAATGCCTAACTAGGCCGGATCTACCCAACCAATGTTACCGTCTTCGCGGCGGTAAACGACGTTCGTTTTACCGTTGCCTGCGTTATTGAAAACCACAACCGGATTATCTATCAAATCCAGCTTCATAACAGCCTCTGCAACACTTTGGGTTTCAATGCTGGTGAGCGATTCTGCAATAATTACCGGGTTATACTCCTCAGGCATTTCTTCTTCGGCGGCTGGAGCTTCAACAATTGCGTAAGCTGCTTCTGCGCGAGCAGCTTTTGCCGCATTCCCGTGATGGTCTTTAAGGCGGCGTTTATAGCGCCTCAGCCGTTTTTCAATTTTATCTGCAGCTGTCTCAAAAGCAGCTGTCGGGTCAATTTCATTGGATGTACCTTGCAAATCAGCACTACTATCCAGATGAATGATACATTCACACGCAAAACGATTGCCTTGTTTTTCAAGCGTTACATGACCACGATATCCCCCCGGGAAATATTTGGAGACCGCTTCATCAAGTCTATCCTGGATGCGAGCGGTGAGTGTATCCCCAATATTCATGTGTTTGCCTGAAATTTGTAAGCTCATTTTGCGTCTCCTCTTTTGTTATCGCTACGACTCAAGCGTAGCGCGGCGGAGGCTTGTATGGCAATTACCAAAGCAAAATATATATTCAGGAGGCTTAAAAACTAGGCTTGTTGCTTCTTTTCGCGGCGTCGCTGAACAGAAGAGGGAATTCGCATCGCTTCGCGGTACTTTGCAACTGTTCGGCGAGCAATCTCAATACCGGTTTTCTGGAGTTGCTGAACGATTTGATCATCTGAAAGAACTTTTTTAGGGTTTTCCAAGTCTACCAACTGCTTGATTTTATGTTTCACACTCTGGGATGCGTGCCCTTCGTCGCCTTCACTGGACGTAATGGAGGAGGAAAAGAAGTATTTTAACTCATAGATGCCCTGATCACACATCAAGAACTTGTTTGAGGTGACACGACTGATGGTTGATTCATGCATTTTTATGGCTTCAGCAACGGTTTTCAGATTAAGCGGGCGCAAATGCTCAACACCTGCTGCAAAAAACATGTCCTGCTGTTTAACAATCTCGGTTGCAACCTTGAGAGTAGTTTGTGCTCGCTGATCAAGGCTCTTTGTGAGCCAGCTTGCGTTCCCCATGCAGTCCGCAATGAACTCCTTACCTTCGGGAGTTTTTACCGCAGAAGTAAGCTCGGCATGATAGCTATGGTTTATGAGAACTTTTGGCAGAGTTTCAGGGTTTAGATCAATTGCCCAACTACCGTCCGCTTTTTGCCGGATTAAAACATCAGGGATAACACTTTGCGCCAGTACCGGCTCATATTGAGCCGCCGGTCGCGGGTCCAGTTCCTTGATCTCACGGATCATATCGTTGAAATCTTCCCGGTTCACGCCGCAAAGTTTGATAAGGCTATCAAATTCGCGTTTGGCCAGAAGTGACAAATTATCCAATAGTGTTGCCATTGCCGGGTCGTAACGGTCTTTTTCTTGCAATTGTATCTTGAGGCACTCGCGCAGATCGCGCGCACCAATTCCGGTAGGCTCCAAAGTCTGAAACTTTAACAATACCGTCTCTACACGTGCCAAGCTGACACCATTGAGCATCGCAATGTCATGTAGATCGTCCTGAAAGTACCCATCCTCGGTTAAATCATGCGCAATATAGGTTGCGATCTCGCGATTTTTATTATCACCAAATGTAAGCGCAATCTGATCTCGCAAATGTTGTGCAAGGCTAAGTGTTTCGCCAATACTAGCCATGAAATCTGTATTTTCTGTAGTGCCAGAAGATGGAGTGTTTGATGAAAGGCTGCTTTGCTTGCCGGTATTGTCTCTGTTACTTTTTTCAGCGCCTGCAATGCCTTCATCATAGACATTCTCAAACGAAGCATCGAGGTTTTGTGCAGCCTCGCCCGCATCCAGCTTCATTTCATCTGAAATAGTGTCATCGCGATTGTCAGGATTTTCGATTTCACGGTCGTTGGTTACCGAATTTTTATCGCTTTCGAGCTCAAGTAACGGATTCTTTTCGATCTCTTCTTGTATGAATTCCGCCAATTCCGCATGCCCATATTGCAATAGCTTGATGGATTGCGCCAATTGTGGTGTCATCACAAGTGACTGCGATTGCTTTTGTTGTAAGCGCGCTGAAAGAGCCATTGTTGCCTTACCTGTTGGTTTTACGGGCTTCTTTTATTTGGCCCGTTTATTGCATCAAGGTAGCAAAAACATCTTCCTAAAGAGTAAATTGTTCTCCAAGGTAAAGTCGGCGTACATCCGGATTCTGGACAATCTCGCTCGGACTGCCATGCGTCAATACATTGCCTGCATGAATAATGTAAGCTCGATCAATCAAACCCAAAGTTTCACGCACATTGTGATCGGTGATCAGAACGCCAATACCGCGGTGGGTCAAATGGCGAACCAGTTCCTGAATGTCACCAACCGCAATTGGATCGATACCCGCAAAAGGTTCATCCAGCAGCATAAAAGAAGGTCTGGTTGTAAGTGAGCGGGCAATTTCGCAACGCCTGCGCTCACCACCAGAAAGTGCAATTGATGGCGATTTGCGCAAATGCGTTATCGAAAATTCTTCAAGCAGGGCATCCAGCTGACGCTCTCGCTCTTTTTTGTTGGGTTCAACAACTTCCAAGACCGCGCGAATGTTGTTCTCTACGCTTAAACCTCTGAAAATACTGGCTTCTTGCGGCAAATACCCGATCCCAAGGCGGGCACGGCGGTACATTGGTGTTTTTGTAATATCATGACCGTTCAATTCAATTGAGCCTGCATCCGCCTGAACAAGACCGGTAATCATGTAAAAGCTGGTGGTTTTACCAGCGCCATTTGGCCCTAGTAGACCAACCGCTTCTCCGCGCCGGACACCCAGACTTACATTCTCTACAACTTTGCGACCTTTGTAGCTTTTTTGGATGCCAGAAACGAGTAAAACGCCTTCGCGAGACTGCGGTTGACGCGTTGGATGCTGTGTTTGATGGGTTGGTGGAGGAGTAGCAACCTGAATATTTGGCGTCGTTATGCTTGAGCCTTCCAAAGGAGTGTCTGCCCATTCGACTTTGCGGCTTTTTGGTTTTTTAACCAATCCTGAGATGTTTTTGAGAAAGCTCAAAATGAAGATCCAATAAACGTTTTGTTAGCTACAAATACATCAATTACAGTTAATTTTCTTTAACTTTGAAAAATTGGTGAAAAAACCTGTTAATTTTTGGGCGTCAGCAAGATTTTGACGCGGCCATTTCCAGAAGAGCCAGATGATCCACAAGGTGTCACATTTGAAACATTCGTTTTTAGATTGACGGTCACCTTGCAGGCAGAAAGTACATTACCAGTCTGGCTAACAATCACGTTGCCGGTCATCAATACAGTTTCAGATATCATATTGATTGTAGCTTTATCGGCGGTAACCTTATTTTCCCCTGACCGCACAGCTACTTTGCCACTTGCTTCAATTTGGCGAATACCGCTCTTGGTTTTTCCTTCTTCGCTCGCTCGCTCGTAAAAAACCTTAATGCGCGTCGCCTGCATCAAGGTTTCACCCTGAACCACGCTCACATTACCTGTCAAAAGTGCAGTATTTTCATTATCAATGATCTCAAGTTTGTCCGCTTCAATCTGAATTGGTTCATCATTATTGCCGATGCTCTCGAAAGCACCGCCTGCTGACTGGGCAAAACTTGGTGCTGCAAAGAGCAGAATAAAAAGAATGACTAGGTTTGTTTTGAAGTATTTCATTTCATTTCCAATAGTTAGCTTGGACCTGGATTTATTTCGAGTTTGGCATGGCAACTATTGATGTTCGGCATTTGCCAAATCTTGAATTGCCCGTCGTTAATTCAATAGTTAGTTGACATCCTTTGATTACATTCAATTCCTGAGAAAGAAGTATTTCTTTACCGCTTAGAATTGCTGTATCACTCAAAAAATCAATCTCCAACCTTTCGCCACTAGCATGATTCTTGCCTGATTTTACGGCAACAATTCCTGAAGCAATGATCTCACGTATTCCAGTCTCGGTCAGTTTTCTCTGTTCTTCAGGTAAATAGTAAATATCTACTTTTTGCGCCCTGACAATTGCCTTTCCTTGGATAATCGTAACATTTCCCATCAAGGATGCTCTAAACACATCATTAACAATCTCAACTTTATCTGCTTCGATTTGAATAGGCTCTTTATTGTTGCCAATGCCTTTGAATGCATCACCAGCTGTTTGTGCAAAGCTCTTGGTTGTAAAGCTTATGGCCAAAAAAAGAAGGCTGATGGCAACGAGGGGTTTTAGGAGAAGGTTAGTTCTGATCATTGGTTTCATTTGCCTTTTTGAGTTCATCAGGGCGAATTGTCATTCGAACCTTGCCCTCGAAAACCAGTTTATTGCCACCATCTTCTACCATCATTGTATTCGACGTAATATCAGCCTGTGGGCTGGTCGCATTTATAGGATTGTTGGTGTGCATGATGGATTTGCCAATATCGACACTTGCGTCTTGCAGGTTTAAAACCATCCCGCTTGAGGTAACCAGGTTTACTGCTTTATCTAAAACGAGCGTTTTTGCTTCCGCATCATAAATACCATTACCTGCGGTTATTGTGGCGGTAATCTCGTCATCCATCGGTAGTTTGGCAATGATTTCCAGTAATTCAACTCTACTGGGGTTTTCTGCGTTCTGTATTGCTTTTAAAGCGGTCAGGTTATAGGGCCGTTTTTCTTTATCAAACCCACTTAATTCAGGGTTTTCCATAACCAGTTTTCCGTCCGTAAGACTAATACTTTCAACAGCAACATCTGGTACTTTTAAAGAGTTATAGATCAACGCTCCAATAATGCCCAAAATCATAATGATAGCCATCACAGGAAAGGCAATTTTCCAAAATCTTACCTTGCCTGAATGCTTCAAGGCCTCTTGATATTCATTTTCACGATTATCCGTTGAAATGAAATCGAGATTAGGCTCTGACACATGCAATGGTGATGCGTTGCCACCTGCCAATTGTGGATTTGCCTGATTTTGAAACTGGTTACTCAAGACCATCGCCTCACTTTATCTTGCAGATTATTACAACAGCTTCATGGTCACAATAGGGCTTGGATGTAGCTTAACTATGGGCAAATATGTCTGTTTCTGGCCAACCAGCCAGATCCAATCGGCAACGGGTTGGCAAAAACTTGAAACACTCTCTGGCAAGTTCGCTACGTCCTTCGCGTTCCAATCGCTTTTCAAGATGCGCCATCAGTTCATGTAGGTGAAGAACATCAGAAGCAGCATATTCCAGTTGTGCTTGGCTTAGCGTTTCTGCAGCCCAATCAGAACTTTGTTGCTGTTTTGAGATATCTACCCCGATAAACTCGCGCACCAAATCTTTCAGGCCGTGTCGGTCCGTATAGGTACGCGTCAATTTGGAAGCAATTTTTGTGCAATAAACATTATTTGTAGCAATGCCCAAGCCATGTTCCAGAACTGCAACATCAAACCGGGCAAAATGGAAAATTATTGTGCGATTTTGATCTTCAAACAGCGCTTTTAAGTTAGGCGCTTCAGTTTGTCCTTTGGCAATTTGAACAACGTCTGCAGTCCCATCAACTGGCGAAAGTTGTACAACACAAAGTCGGTCTCGCAGTGGGTTTAACCCAAGTGTTTCTGTATCGACTGCGATTGAGTCGTGATAATTGTCCAGATTTGGTAAATCGCCTTTATGAAACCGGATTGTCACCGCTTTTCCCCTTAAATGTATGCTTTACGAATCTTATAACCTGATTGGGTCAAACCGACAAATCAACAGATATACCCGGTATCCAGTCGTAAAGCAGAGCAAATAACAATAACCCAAGGGCGATGCGGTAAATTGTAAAAATCAGAAAACTTGAACGTTTCACAAAGGCCATTAAGAAGGCAATTGCTGCGAGTGCTGCAAAGAATGTGAGCACTGCTGCCATGATTGCACCATTTGAAATTTCAATACCCGATTCAACTGCATCAAGGGTTACAAATGCCCCCGCACCGGCAATTGCGGGGATGCCCAAGAGAAATGAAAATCTGGCAGCTTCCGGGCGTGAAAATCCCATAAACCGTGCAGCAGTCATGGTAATACCAGAACGGGAAGTTCCGGGAATAAGTGCTAGAGCCTGGGCAAATCCCATCAATACGGCAGGAGACATTTTCATATCTGCCATCACCTTGGTCTGTTTACCGATGTAATCGGCAATATACATCAGGATACCAAAAATTATGGCATTCCACGCAATGACCTCAACAGAACGAAGTTCAGCGCCGAGGCCGGACTTTTTCAGGAACAGACCAAAGGCAACTGCAGGGATGGTTGCCACGATAATATAAAGCGCCATCCTGGAGTTGTCATTAATGCGCAGCCGCAACAAATCCAACCCTCCGCCAATTAACTTCAACACATCGCGCCAAAAATAGACGATAACCGCAAAAAGAGACCCAATATGCACCATGACATCGGTGATCTGTCCTTGATCAGGCCACCCGGTGACCGCAGGAATTAGCGCTAAGTGACCTGATGACGAGATTGGCAGGAATTCAGTGATGCCTTGCACGATTGCAAGAACTATTATCTGTTCAGGTGTCATCAAATGGCCTCAAGAGTGCAGATTAACTTGCGTGAGGCTGGTAGCCTCTTTATTGTTTTCAGAACGCTAAACTGATTCATTTCTTTTTTCATGTTCGCGCCTTAATTTCTAGTGGATTTATAAGTAATAGGCCTTATGCACACACTCTATCATCACCCAATGTCTGCCAGCTCGCGATATATTCGCTTACTTTTGGCTGAATATGCCCAACCTATCGTCCTCCTGGAAGAAAAACCATGGGAACGTCGTATGGAGTTTCTGCAGATTAATCCTGCCGGCACATTGCCAGTGCTTATGGTCGACGAAGGACAGTTCATAAGCGGTGGTATCGTTATTGGTGAATACTTGGACGAAACTTGTGACGCCATGATGCGTGAAAAGCGCTTGGTACCAGAGAAATCATTGGAGCGGGCTGAAACCAGGCGATTGGTTGAATGGTTTTTAATCAAGCTGGACGCTGAGGTGATCCGCTATCTCGTCCAGGAGCGCGTTTTTAAGCAGTTGATGCGCAAGGAAGAAGGGGGCGGTGCACCGGATTCAAATATTATTCGCGTTGCCCGGGCAAACCTCAAAAATCACATGAAGTATTTATCAGCCGTGTCTTCTTCAAGAGATTGGTTGTCAGGCAATTCTATTTCAGCCGCAGACATGGCAGCAGCTGCCGCAATTTCAGTCCTGGATTACCTGGGTGAAATTCAATGGGAAGATGAACCGGCGGCAAAAGACTGGTTTGCGCGCATTAAATCACGCCCGTCCTATCGTCCATTGTTGGCTGACAAGGTTATAGGACTGCCACCTGCGTCTCATTATATCGACCTGGATTTTTGATCCTTGGCATCCGTCACCAAACTCAAACAGGATTTGTTGGCACGAGCCAAGTCACTTGGGTTTGATGTCTGCCACATAACGCCGGCAGACCTTCCTGAAGAAATTGGTGAAAAGCTTGAAAAAAGCGTACAGCTTAACAGACATGCAACAATGGATTGGATGAAAACCACACTTGAAAGACGTAAATCTCCAACCGCAATGTGGGGTGAAGCAAATACGGCGATCCTGGTTGGAATGAACTACGGACCAGACACTAATCCGCTTGAAACACTCGAACAAAAATCAATAGCCACCATCTCAGTCTATACCCGCAATCGCGACTAGCATGACATCATGAAAGGCAGGTTAAAGACTTTAGCAGGATGGTTAGCATCACAAACCAAGGAAGATGTGAAAGTGTTTGTTGATACGGCTCCCTTGATGGAAAAGCCTTTGGCAAAACAGGCCGGCGTTGGGTGGCAAGGAAAACATACTAATTTGGTGTCGCGAGATTTTGGCTCTTGGTTATTTTTGGGATCAATTCTAACGAAGGCGCATCTGGCGGCTGATGAACCAGAATCAGATCATTGCGGCTCTTGCCAATCATGCCTTGATATTTGCCCGACAAAGGCATTTCCAGCACCATATCAGCTCGATGCAGGAAAATGCATTTCTTATCTAACCATCGAACACGATGGTCCCATACCTAGAGAGTTTCGAGAGGCTATGGGAAACCGTATTTATGAGTGTGATGATTGTTTGGCCGTATGTCCCTGGAATAAATACGCCCAAGAAACCGCGGAAATAAAACTAAAAGCCCGCGATGACCTGGCTGCGCCAGCTTTGCGAGAACTTGCTAAACTGGATGATGCTGGGTTTCGAGCAAAATTTTCCGGTTCTCCAATCAAACGCATTGGTAGAAACAGGTTTTTAAGGAACGTCATGATCGCGATTGAAAACTCACAAGATGGTTCTCTTAGAAAAGTTGTAATTGATAATGCCAAAGATGAAAGTGCTTTGGTGCGCGGCGCAAGTGTTTGGGCTTTGTCTAAACTTGAAGAAACCTCAACATTTTCTGATCTACGGAATAAGGCATTGGCAAGTGAAACAGATGAGAGCGTTCGTGAAGAATGGAATGCGCATGGGTAAGAAGCTATTTATTTTTGGATTTGGGTTTTCATCAGGCGCAATTGCGGAGAAGTCAAAAGTTGATTTTGATGTGATTTGCGGAACATCACGTTCACAAGAAAAAATAGAAAACCTGCGCACAAAGGGTTTTGAAGCAGAAATCTTTGATGGGCAATTAACCTCAGAAATAGAAATTCAACTTTCAAATACAACGCACATCGTTATCTCAGTTTCACCGGGTGATGAAGATCCGGTGCTGAAAGCTCTTCCAAATTTAATTGAACTTGCCCCAAACCTTGAGTGGATTGGTTATCTGTCAACCGTTGGTGTTTACGGTCACCACGATGGAGCCTGGGTCGATGAAAAAAGCGAATTGCACCCCGTTTCAAAGCGCTCAATCCAACGGGTTAAAGCAGAAGAAGCCTGGGCTAGCTTGTCAAAAGTAAATGACATTCCGCTGGGCATTTTCAGACTTTCAGGAATTTATGGGCCAGGTCGAAACTGGTTCATTAATATTGAAAAAGGGACGTCGCGCAGAATGATAAAGCCTGATCAGGTTTTCAATCGCATCCACAAAGAGGATATCGGACAAGCGGTTGCGCTGGCCATGCGCAAGAATATTGGCGGTGTTTTCAATATTACAGATGATGATCCGGCACCTCCGCAAGATGTGGTGACCTATGCCTATGAATTGATGGGTAAAACACCGCCTCCGGAGATTGATTTTGAAACAGCAGATATCACGCCAATGGCGCGAAGCTTTTATGGTGAAAATAAGCGAGTCAGCAATAAAAAATCGAAGGAAGTTTTGGGTCTTAAGTATCAATGGCCGAATTATCGATTTTCCCTCAAGCAGATGTGGGACGAGGGGAGTTGGAAGGCTTAAAACATAAGCTAGACTCTTACCATTATTCATGCGAGTTCATCATTCATGAGTAAAAACTTGGAAATCAAGATTTGTGGACTGTCCACCGATGAGAGCATTGATGCTGTCATTGCCGGCGGCGCTTCGCATATGGGACTGATATTCTTTGAAAAAAGTCCGCGTCATGTAAGCCTTGAGCAGGCTAAATTACTTTCTGAACATGCCGGAGATCGTATTCAAAAAGTAGCTGTTAGTGTTAACGCTGATGATGAATACCTTGATGGTATCGTGGCAGCAGTAAAGCCTGATATGCTGCAACTGCATGGCAAAGATACCGTTGAACGAGTTGAAGAATTAAAGGCGCGTTTTGAGCTGCCCATAATGAAAGTATTTGCAATCAGCGACATATCTGATTTTGAAAGCGTGAAATCATATGTCGGCGTAGCGGATCGATTTTTATTTGATGCAAAGCCGCCAAAAGGCTCAGATTTGCCGGGCGGAAATGGTGTCGCTTTTGATTGGGAAATCATGGACGCTCTGCCTAAAGATGTGCCATATATGTTATCTGGCGGACTGGATGCTTCGAACGTATGTTTGGCACTTGAACGCTCAGGCGCAAATGCAGTGGATGTCTCATCCGGAGTTGAGAGCTCTGCGGGTGTGAAAGACATAAAATTGATAGAAGAATTTTTGGCAGCATGTCATGACTGTGGCGCTGCAGACAATGGGTAAGGAAACAAGCTTTGAGTAAACCATTAGAACCAAATTCATTTATGACCGGACCAGATGAAGAGGGTCACTTTGGCATTTTTGGTGGACGCTATGTTGCCGAAACTTTGATGCCGCTAATTCTGGAACTGGAGCAGGCTTATAATAGCGCCAAGGCCGATCCTGATTTTCATGCGGAAATTGAATATCTAAATAAGCATTATACGGGCCGACCATCGCCGCTTTATTTTGCAGAAAGCCTAACCGAGCATTTGGGCGGCGCAAAAATTTACTTCAAGCGTGATGAGCTGAACCACACGGGTTCTCACAAAATCAACAATTGCCTGGGTCAAATTCTTCTGGCCAAAAAGATGGGCAAGACTCGAATTATAGCCGAAACGGGTGCAGGCCAACACGGTGTTGCTGCAGCAACCGTTGCCGCAAAATTTGGTTTCCCTTGTGTGGTTTACATGGGTAAAACTGATGTTGAGCGCCAAAGCCCGAATGTTTTCCTGATGAAATTACTGGGTGCAGAAATAGTGCCAGTTACAGCAGGTGCCGGCACACTAAAAGACGCCATGAATGAAGCCCTTCGCGATTGGGTGACCAATGTTGACGATACCTATTATCTGATTGGTACCGCAGCTGGCCCTCATCCATATCCCGAGCTCGTACGTGATTTCCAATCTGTGATTGGCAAGGAATGTAAAGAGCAGATCATGGAAGCAGAGGGGCGTTTACCTGACATGCTGGTGGCTTCAGTAGGCGGCGGTTCAAATGCTATTGGTCTCTTCCATCCATTTCTGGATGACAAGGACGTTGAGATCGTCGGCGTTGAAGCAGGTGGTTTGGGTCTCGATGGTGATCAACATTGCGCATCTCTTTCTGCAGGAAAGCCGGGCGTGCTTCACGGCAATCGAACATTCTTGTTGCAAGATGATGATGGTCAAATTCTTGAAGGTCATTCAATATCAGCTGGTCTTGACTATCCAGGAATTGGGCCGGAACATTCATACCTCCGCGACACCAATCGGGTTGAATATGTGCCGATTATGGATACAGAAGCGCTGGAGGCATTTCAGCTACTTTGCAAGACCGAAGGAATTATTCCGGCGCTTGAACCCTGTCATGCATTGGCCGAGGTAGTAAAACGCGCTCCTAAAATGGGTAAAGACAAGATAATTGTCATGAATCTGTGCGGCCGCGGTGATAAAGATGTTTTCACTGTCGGTAAAGCGCTCGGCGTGGATATGGAAACCAGTTAATTTTCAAAGAAGTACATTAAAATGAAAACAAGAATTGATACACGCTTTGAAGCGCTAAAAGCAGAAGGTCGCCCAGGCCTTGTGACATTTATCATGGCAGGTGATCCAAATCTGGAAGTTGGTCAGGAAGTTTTGAATGGTCTGCCAAATGCCGGCGCTGATTTGATAGAAATTGGCATGCCGTTTTCAGACCCAATGGCAGATGGACCTTCTATTCAGCTTGCTGGACAACGGGCCTTAAAGGGCGGTCAAACACTCGCGAAAACCCTGGCGATGGTGGCTAAATTTCGAAAGTTGGGTAGTGAAACACCAATCATTTTGATGGGCTACTACAACCCGATTTATATTTACGGCAATGAGATATTTCTTAAGGACGCAAATGCGGCCGGTGTTGATGGCCTTATCATAGTAGATTTGCCACCAGAAGCGGATGATGAACTTTGTATTCCGGCGATGGATCACAATATCAATTTCATCCGTCTTGCAACGCCAACGACAGACGCTGCACGCTTGCCCAAGGTATTAGAAAACACATCTGGCTTTTTGTACTATGTTTCAATCACCGGCATAACCGGTGCAGCAGCTCCTGATCCGGACCGGGTCGGAAAAGCTGTTGCAGCAATTAAGGCAAAAACAGATATACCAGTTGCAGTAGGCTTCGGCGTTAGAACAGCTGAACAAGCTGCCGATATTGGCAGAGGAGCTGATGGTGTTGTTGTTGGGTCAGCACTTGTTTCTGTAATTCTTGATAATCTTGATGATCAGGGTAATCCTAGGGAAGGAACTGCCAGGGCAGTGCATGCTTTGGTTGAAGACCTTGCATCTGGCGTTCGTTCCGTTAAACACGGATAAGACATAATTTTCCTGCATGCGATGCACAGATTAATAACTAAAGGATTTTGATCAGATGAACTGGATCACAAACCTCGTACCACCAAAGATTGGTAATCTACTTAACCGCAAGGATATGCCTGAGAACCTCTGGATTAAATGTCCGGTGTCTGGCGAGATGGTCTTCCATAAGGACTTGGAAGCCAATATGGGTGTGATCCCAAGTTCTGGCCATCACATGAAAATCACCGCGAAAGAGCGGCTGGGCTTTCTTTTTGATGACGCTGAGTATGAAGTAATTGAAATGCCGGCTGTTGCTCAAGATCCACTAAAATTTCGAGATAAATCAAGATACGCCGACAAGTTAAAAGATGCTCGTAAGAAGACCGGGCTTGAAGATTCAATTCTTGCAGCAAAAGGCAATATCGAAGAACTCGACATGATCGCTGTTGTGCATGAAATGCAGTTCATCGGCGGATCGCTGGGCATGGCTGCTGGCGACATGATCGTAAAAGCAATGGAAATTGCCGCAGAAACCAAAACACCACTCGTTTTGTTTGCAGCATCTGGTGGTGCTCGCATGCAAGAGGGTATTCTTTCGCTTATGCAATTGCCGCGCACAACCGTCGGCGTTCAGCGCATGAAAGACGCAGGCGTTCCGTATATTGTTGTTCTGACAAATCCAACCACAGGCGGTGTTTCTGCTTCTTATGCAATGCTGGGCGATGTCCATATCGCAGAACCAGGGGCAGTAATTGGCTTTGCGGGTCGCCGGGTGATCGAGGGCACTATCCGTGAAAAATTGCCTGATGATTTTCAAACCGCTGAATACCTGCAAGAACACGGCATGGTCGATATGATTGTTAGTCGTCTTGATATGAAATCAACGCTTTCACGTGTTATTCGTCTGTTGCTTGGTAAGCCTGCTTATGAAGCGCCGCCAATAGCGCTTGAGGCTCCAGAAAATATTTCTGAACCAAAAGAAGAAACTTCTGAAGCTTAGTGCTTGCTCCATGAAATCCGACGCACTCATTAACAAGTTGTCCGAAATTCATCCGAAGGGTTTTGACCTTTCGCTTGATAGAATTTCCGCGCTTCTAGAAAAGCTTGGTCGTCCACAAGACAAACTCCCACCCGTCATTCATGTTGCAGGAACCAATGGTAAAGGCTCAACGCTCGCGTTTACAAGAGCAATTCTGGAAGCTCAGGGTTATAAAGTTCATGTGCATACTTCACCTCATTTGGTGAACTGGCATGAGCGTTATCGCTTGGCGGGAACTTTGGTCAGCGATGATACCTTGGCTGATGCGATCAAGCGCGTTGCCGATGCCAATGACAATCAACCAATAACGGTATTCGAGCTTTTATGCGCTGTGATGTTTGTTTTGTTTAGCGAACATGAAGCTGATTTTGCCTTGGTGGAAGTAGGTCTTGGTGGCCGCTTTGACGCAACCAACGTAATAGAAAATCCCTTGGTTTGTGCAATCACACCCGTTGCACTGGATCATCAGGCTTTTCTGGGGGACACGATCTCTGCCATCGCATTTGAAAAGGCCGGCATTATCAAAAGACGTGTGCCAGTAGCAGTCGGCATTCAACAAGATGAAGCTTTGGAAACCATAGAAAAAGTTGCAAGAAAAAATGCAGCACCTGCTCAAATTTCCGGGCAGGGTTTTGATTCTTATCGCGACGCGACGGGCTTTGTGTTTCAAGACGAAGACGGGTTACTGGATTTGCCCTTGCCCAAATTGGCGGGCGAACATCAACTTGAAAACGCAGCACTTGCTATTGCAGCAATTAGATCTGCGAACATTGAAGTGTCATCCGAAGCATTTGCAAAAGGTATGCGGAATGTAACCTGGCCAGGGCGATTGGAAAAATTGCCCTGTGGAAAGATAACAAAGCAGCTTTTGGATCATTCAGACATTTGGATTGATGGTGGGCATAACCCATCAGCAGGAGAAGCCATTGCTGCCGAGTTGGTTCGGCAGGATGCAATGACAAGTCGCAAAACACTGCTGGTTTGCGGAATGATCAATACCAAAGAACCTTTTGGCTACTTCAAGCCTTATGAAGCCCTGGATGCTGAAGTCTTTGCGATACCGGTGGCAATGAGCGAAGCCAGCATAGCGCCTGAGACATTGGTAGAGGTTGCCCAAAGTGCTGGTTTAACCACTCAATGCTTTGTTTCCTTGCAAGCGGCAATTTGCGAGGTTAGCAAGCGCTTAAAGCAAACCCCTGACATGCGCATATTGTTTTGTGGGTCGCTTTATATGGTGGGTGAGGTGCTCGAGTTAAACGAAACGCCTCCGAAATAAAGTTAAAAACAAAAAACCCGGCTGTTTCCAGCCAGCTTAACATTAAAAATTCGAGTAGACTTAAGAAGCGCCGTTGATCCACTCAACCAAAGCACTTTTTGGCTTGCCGCCAACTTGCATTGCAGCAGGCTCACCGTCTTTAAAGATTAGAAGTGTTGGGATCGAGCGAACACCGTATTGAGCAGCCAAATCTGGATTTTCATCAATGTTGATTTTGGTAATTTTCACTTTGCCTTCCATCTCATCAGAGATCTCTTCAAGGCTTGGGCCAATTGCTTTACACGGGCCACACCATTCGGCCCAAAAATCAACTACCACTGGGATATCAGAACCTAAAACGTCTGATTGAAAGTTGTCTGCATCTATTTTTTGTGTAGCCATGATAAGCTTCCTTATTATTTTTCGAATCTAAACCGACTCGATTGAACTTGAACTTAACGTAAGAACGCGGGCAGCTAACGTCAAGATGTCTTAGCTGTTCTTGATTGCGTCCAGCGCCCTATTCAGTGATTCATCTGGGATAACCATCAATTCAGGCGTCTGCGTCCATAATAACGCAGATATTATTTCTTTTGTCTTATAAATTCGGGCAACCAAATCACGATAAAGTGCTAGCTGCGTGATGTATTCATCTGGCGTATCGGCGATAGAATTTGGAACAGATCGGTTGGTTTTGTAATCCAAAATCGTTACGCGATCATCCGAGATGATAAGCCTGTCTATTTGGCCGGTTACCAACATGCTTCCGGATTTAACATCAAGACGCCCTGCAAGAGAAACCTCAGCCCGGGCTTCGCCTTCAAATAGGCCTTTAAAATGATCATCTGACAAAATACCAAAGATATTGTTGAGAATTTCAGCCCGCTGATCAGGCGATAAATTCGAGCAGGTTTTATCCAGATAGTCGGTTGCAAGCGGCAATCGATTTTCTGGTAAAATGTCCGGTAAAACTTCAAACAATTTGTGAGTGGCATTACCGCGTTGAATGGCAAATGAATTGGTTTCTGCAGTTGCCCCAAATTTCAGGGTTTCGTTTGTTAAACTATCCCTATCAATCAAGGCAAAAGCACCGGAAGGTGTAAGGGGCCTAGGAAGCGGCGCATCAGCTCTTGCGGGTTTGTTCAGCCACTCCGGTATAGATTTCAGATCAGTAGCAAGTGGCAACTTCTGGTCGCTAGGTTTGGCAGATACAGCAGGCTGCGCTTTTGATATCCAATGTAAAGCAGTTAACTCTCCGGCATCATTCTTGATTTTAGTAGCAGTTTCAACAAGCGAATTTTCAACCATCTGATGCCAATAAGGATGGTTGGGCTCACGGGTTCCCCGATACCCGCAAACGACCAATCGGTCCGCAGCCCGCGTCATGCCAACATATAATAAACGACGGTACTCCGCCTCCGCGGCTTCTCCAATCAGAGCAGTACTTGATCGGATTGCTTCAACGTGTTGCTCTTTGCTGGTAAGCCACAGATATCCATTTTTGTTCTGATCATTGTCAATTTCAAGAATTTCTGGTCTGTGTTTTTCTGTCCAGGCAGCACCACAATGATCAACCAGAAAGACGACCCGTGCCTCAAGTCCTTTTGAGGAATGAACCGTAAGAATGCGAACCTCATCGCGCTCGAGTTCTACTTCGCGTTTGATTACGGGTTCTGCTTTCGTGAGCTCGGTTATGAAAGTCTCGAGGCCACCAGAACGGTCATTGGTGAAGTTAAGTGCTTCATCCAAAAATGAATCCAGAACGTCTTCCGCTTCCAATCCAAGGCGGTTCAGGATTTTCTTTCGACCTTCCATTTTGCCGAGCAGGTTCGCGTAAAAATCAAAAACACTTGAAGTGCGCCCAACCTCAAATATTTTCTCCAGGCGTTCTATAATTAGGGATGCAATGTTAGATTTTGGATGAGTTTCAATCTGTGAGATGGCAACGATCTGATCATAGAGACTCATATCTCCGCGCCCATGTGCAAACTCAAACAGAGTGTCTTCATCAATATTGAAGAACACGCCCTTAAGTACGCAAGCAAGAGAAAGATCGTCTTCTGGCAGCAGCGCAACTCGACCAATTGCCCGTAAATCTTCGATTGCCACGTGATCGGTGAGAGTGAGACGGTCAGCACCCGCAATCGCAAGTCCCTTGTCCTTCATGGTACGCGTAAATGCAGTTAGAAACCGATCCCGTTTTCGAACAAGCACCAGTATATCGCCAAACTTCAGTGGAACTTCCATGCCGGGCAGTGTTTGACCTACCCAGTCTTTAATGGAGTCAGCAATTTTATTGGCCAGCAGAACAGCTGGATCATCAGCAGGTTTTTTATCAATCGCATCCAGCCAGCTATCAGTTTGCTCAACTTTTTCTTGAACGAAAACCGGCCAAACCTGGACTTGACCAGGGTGATTGCTTCTCACCGCATCATGTATCGGTTTTTCGCCAGATTGAGTTAGGCCATTCAGGTTTTCAGAGTGTGAAAAAACCTTATCAATCGCATGCAGAACGTCTTGCGTCGAGCGAAATGAAAACTCCAGCTGTCCTGCATGAAAAGATTTATCAGCTGTTAAGACACGTTTTTGCAGGCGGTTCTTTTGTCTATCAAATTCACTGGGCTCAGCACCCTGGAAAGAAAAAATTGACTGCTTCTCATCACCTACCACAAACACCGTACGATTTATGTTTGCTGCGGTGTCTCCGGAATGAAAATCTTCTGTAATCGCATTGATGATCTCCCACTGTTTGGGGCTGGTATCTTGAGCCTCATCAACCAGAAGATGATCAATTCCGCGATCTAGACGGTAGCGAATCCAGTCTTTGATCTCTGCCCTTGTCAAAAGATTGGCGCATTTTTCAATCTGGTCATCAAAATCAATAACACCGCGTTGGCGTTTCATATTCTCATAATGTTTCAGAACAGCTTCGCCAATTTTGAAAAGATGTCGCGAGTTTTTCAAAAGCTGGAGTGCGCTGATTTTTTCAAGTGCACCCAGAACGTGATCTGCGATTTCAAAAAGAGTTTCCACCACGTTTGGAATTGCATCTTTTACAAATTTGGTAGCGATGGTCTTTTCTGATTTAGTTTCATTCTTTGCTGTCAGAACAGCCTTGCGAATTATTTCAAATGTAAGTTCCGGCTGATTGTTTTCTGCAAGTACCTGTAAGGCATTTGCCAAATTCAAATCGGTTTGCTTGTCACTGCCTGCTGCTTGAGTGGTAATGGCTGAAATACCCCTGCAATTGGCCAGGATATCTGTAATCGCACGGTTTTGGATATCCTCGACCTGATCACCCTCAGTTACGCCGAGCTTTTCATAAAGCGACTGTAATGCTGTTTTGACATCACCCTTTGTCCAGTTTTGAAAATCCTGCCGCATTGCGATGATTGCGTTAAGACCATTTTCAATGGTTGCATCGGTTGCAAAGGGAATTAGCGCTGCATAATGGTGAGCGGCTTCACTGTCTTCACCGCTCAGCGCTAGGGTTCTGGCCTGTGCCAATATATTGGATTGTTCAATTTCCTGCAGCGCCTCAAAGTGTCTGGGCACATTTGCTTCTAGTGGAAATTGATGTAGCAGCGATTCACAAAATGCATGGATCGTTTGAATTTTCAATCCACCGGGCGTGTCCAGAGCCAATGCAAAAAGTTGGCGCGCTCTTTTTCTGATTGAGGGAGTTGGACGCTCGTTTGATGTATTATGGATTTCATTATCCAGACGTGCATCATCCATCATTGTCCAATCAGCAAGGGTGCTAAACACGCGATTTTTCATGTTGGCAGCCGCAGCTTTTGTAAACGTCAGACACAAAATTTTGTCAGGTGGGTTACCTGCTAACATCAAGCGAATAACCCGCTGGGTTAGAACATGTGTTTTACCAGAACCCGCATTTGCAGAAACCCAGGCGGAGTTTTCTGGGTTGGATGATGCATATTGTTGTTCGAGTGTGGAAGGAGGAATGTTCATGAAACATCTCCTTCATCATCACCAAATGACCATTCACGGGTTCTGGCAAGATGGTCATAATCTCCGGAAATATCGCCATCTTTAAAAGGTGCGCGTCTGGATAAATATCCCTGCTCCAAATACTGATAACCTTTAATCAGCTTAACTAGTTCGGCTTCGGCATTATTGATGATGTCATCAAGGGTATAGTCTTTATTTGCAATCGATTGGGCTTTAAATTCAGAACTGCGGCGCAGTCGCATGTAGGTCAAGTCCTCGATACCAACAGAGGTATCGATTTTGAAACCAGCATTCCTAGCAATCAGTCCTTCCAGAGCCAGTTGAGGTGAAAGCGTTTGGGCTTGTTTAATCGAGGGCCCAAGACCTGTTTTATAGTCAATGATATGAAGTGCCTGATCATCTGTCACATCAATGCGGTCAGCACGGGCGCGCAGATGAAAACTATCATTAACAAGTTTGATAGACCCTTCAATTTCACAAAGGGTTTCAGAAATTTTTTGCTTGAGATGGTATTTATCTTCCCACGCAATGTAAGCTTCGGCAATTTCTTGGAATCTCAATTGCCAGATATTTGAAATATCAACCGGTAAATTCTGTGCTTCAATATGTTCATTGGAAAGTGCTTTTAAATATTCCAGCCGTTCTGTTGGTGTCTTTGATGCGCTGACACCTTCAACATAGTCTTGCATAATAGCGTGATAGAGCGTCCCTTTTAACATCGGGTCAGGATCCCGTTCCAATGGCTCAAGTGGCGTAAGCTTCAAAATACGTTTTGCATAAAGTGCATAGGGGTCTCGTATCCAGGTCTCAATATCCGTAACAGCCAGCGAAGATGGGCGTGACGCAACCGGCGGTTTTGGATTGGGTCTGTCAACACGTTTGCTTTCAAGGCTGCTCTTATCCAAAAAGTCTGCATAATAAAGAAATTGATCACCTCTTTTACGCAGGGAATTAGCTTGTTCCTTGCCAATCAACGCTGTTAGTCGTTGGACCCAACGCGACGAAACGGTCGGTGATTTATCAACACGAGAAGAACGCGAAAGGAAGACTTCTTTTTTACCCATCAGTTGTTGAAAGTCGTGGGCAGAAAGGCCGGTTCTGCGTTCTGGAGAAGACATGCCTAATTCCTGTCGCATCAAACGATTTAAAAATGCATCGTTGCGAGTAGTTTGTGGCCATGTTCCTTCATTTAAACCCGCAAGAATTACGCGGTCATGTTCGAGCAGACGTACTTCGAGCGGACCATAAATATGTAGTCTTGGGTGTGTATTACCCCGCGGTTTTGTAACAACGCTCTTCAAGATTGCATCAAAGGCAGATGGAAAATCACTCGGTATCAGTTGGAAGAATTGATTATCCATTGAAAGTATATCTTCAAAAAGACGTTTAAGTTCTATGGCACCTTCACCGCCGAGAATACTTGAAGTGCCTTCCTGATCAACTGAAAGAGCTTCCGCAGCTCTGGCAACCTCCAAAAAGAATGTTTCAAGTGGGGTTTCATTTTCCAAATGTGCCAATGCAAGGAGAGGCTGGAAGACGGTATCAAGGCGCGCTGCATATTCCGCCAAAGTTCCCCATTCCTCTTCGGTGATTGATTTAACTTGTGCTGATACATATTTAGCTTTGCTTAGTTGAATTTTCCTTCGGTCTACGAAAGCTGCAAACTTACTAGGAATGGCTCTATCAATCACACCTCGCAAGGCAACCAACTCGAAAATTCGCGCAAGATTTTGCGCTTCTTTTTCATCATAGCCGACTAACGAAAGAGGATGCTTGAGCAAGGCGGTGAGAGCCGAATTTTGAAATGGCAAGAAACAGATTTGTGAAATTTGCCTGATGAAAAGCGCTGCCTCTGAATTCTTAAGTGGCGAACCACCTGAATCATCGACGATAATGTTATAGCGTTGCAGTTCTGATGAAACGCGTCTGGCAAGATTCCGATCTGGCGTTACCAAGGCCGCAGTTTTGTGCGGGTCCGTTAAAACTTCTCGCATTGCAATTGCAATTGCCAGTGCTTCCTGTCTTTCATTCCCTGCTTCAATCAGTGATACCTTTGAAAGTGCCTCATTTATTTTTTCAGGCATAAAATTACCGCTGTCCGACAGCCAGTTCGACGTAAATGCAGAAGGCGCCAATGCAAGCCCCAATAATTCTTGGCAATATGATCCCAGTTCAGTTTTTTTACCCAGCTCTGTTACATTTTCACGATCAACGTTTAGGCTATCAAGCAGTTGGGCGAGACCAAATTGCGGATGGGTTTCCAGAGTTGCTTGCTCAACGCCCTTTGTTTCTGCTAACGCTTTCCACTCAATATCCGAAATGGATTTATCAAGATCTGGTAATACAACAGCGCCATTTTCAAGATTGGCAACCGCCTGTAATAACCGCCGGGTTGAAGCTACAGATCCAGTTGATCCTGCAACAATAACAGGCCCCTTGTTTTTCTTCGATAAGTAAAACTCGGTCCGCAGGTTCAATAATTTTGCAGCCCGCTCTGCAGGATCAAGCAAGCCTTTGGATCGTAAATGCTCTGGCCAGATTTCCATAATGATGTTCAGGAAGGTTGTTGTAAGTTTCCACCATTCTGCATGATTGTCAGGGACAATATTGCGAACCGCAGACCAATCAATTTCTTCCTGCGTAATTTGGCTCAGTAAGATGCTCAAATCTTGTGCTAGTAAAATTGCATCTGCGCGTGAGGATGGAATAATGATGTCTTCATCTTTATAAATGCGTCTGGTTTCATCCTCCATGGCATCAACCCAATGCTGTACAAGAATCGCAAGTTGTAGCGTTCTCTCCAAAGGTTTGATCTCTTCACCGGGCTGCCCAAAGTGACTGGCATCCGCCGCAATGCCAAAATCCTCATCTCCAACATCACCAAGGGTTTTGATATCGGGAAGTAAGAGCGCTTCTTCTTCATAAACACTCATAAAAGCAGTTGAGAGCGCTCTGGCCGCACGTCTGTTGGGTACAAATATTGTTGCCGATGAAAGTAGCAATGGGCTTTCACGCGGACGAAACCCTTTGATCAGTTCTCCGTCTAGAAGGCCTTGAACCAACACCTGTAGAAAGTCACATTCTGCAGGAATCGAATAGATGTTCGATAGTAGAGTTTTGCTTTTATTTGAACCGTCTGAAATTTCTGGCACTCCGATTAAAGTGCCCGTCGCCTATAATGGATTAAGCGGCACTTCTTGCAATTGCGTCTTCCGCTTCATGTATAGCATCGGGTGTTCCAACGTGCAACCAAAGACCTTCAAGACGTAGCCCGAATAACCGTTCTTGTTCAAGAGCTGCATCAAACTGTTTGTTCAATGAAAAGGCGCCATTGGGAGCATCATTAAATACAATTGGATTAATGATGGCAGCTCCCGCATATGCGAAAGGTGCAATTTTCTTTTCACCGCGACGCTGAAGACGTCCGGTAGGGTCCATAATAAAATCACCTTTCGAGCCAAACCCGACAGCATTTGCCATGCCAGCCAACAACAGCATCATATCCATCTGGTCAGGATTCCAAACTTCAGCCATTCTACTCAGGTTTGGACGATACCCTTCAACCCAAAATGAATCTGCATTAATGAGGAAAAATGGGTCTTCGCCCAATAGGGGTAAGGCATTTGCGATACCCCCGCCAGAATCCAGTAACTCATCTCGTTCATCCGAAATTGTGATGTGCAAGTCCCGCCGATTGGCAACGTAATTTTCAATTTGGTCAGCATGGTAATGAACATTGATAACGGCCTCTTCAATTCCAGAACGCACGAGCGCATCCAACCCATGATCAAGAAGCGTTTTGCCATAAACTTCAACAAGAGGTTTGGGAATCTTATCGGTAATGGGCCGCATTCTTTTGCCAAGTCCGGCAGCCAGAACCATTGCTTTCTTGGGTCCCAATCTGTGCGGTATATGCGCAACTATATTGGTTTTATGCATTTCAGCTCCTGTGCCGGTCATCCGTGTTCTCCGGCTTTTGATCTGTTTTTCCTACGCCACTTGATGCTTGTTTCTTGTTACTGTTTTATGACACTTTCCAGCCAGTTTTTGTAAGCATAAAGAGCTGGATGCTTCAGGCTGCGTTGTAAATATTCTTGAACACGTGGCAAATGTTTTAAATATCCTGGCTTCCCGTCCCGTTCATTCAAACGAATGAAAATACCAAGTATTTTAGTTGCTCTTTGTGCAGCCATGATTGCATAACTCTCACGAAACTCTGCCGTATTGAATTTAGTATTTTTTGCTTTTCTACATGCGATATAGTGATTTACCAGCTGCGTTTCCAGTTCACTGCTCACATCAACTCGGGCATCTTGCGCAAGTGAGGCAACATCGTATGCGATGGGGCCGAGTACTGCATCTTGAAAATCAATTACACCAATACGCTCGGTTCCAACTTTGTTTTCTCTCCATAAAATATTGGGAGAATGGTAATCGCGCATTACAAGCGTTTGTTCATGAGTTTGAATGGTTCGAGCGTAGTTGCACCAAATAGCTTCGAATTTTTCAATATCTGCGGTGTCAATTTTACCACCTGAAAGTGATGGCGCATACCATTGCAGCAACAAATCCACCTCAATTAGAATTGCTTGCTCATCATAAGTGGGAATAGTGTATGTCTCACCTGAGCTGAGTTTGGACTCAGCCTGAAACTTGCACTGATGAAACTCAGCCAGGAATTCAATTGCTGCCATATAACGTTCCGCAATAGGCACTCTTTGGCTATCTATGATCCCTTCACTACCAAAATGCTCAATCAATAAGAGGCCGCCATCCAAGTCTTGAGCTTTTATTTCCGGGGCACAAAATTGTTCTGAACGGATTAACTCATCGATCGCGACAAAGGCCTTTACATCTTCTGCAAGGTGAGCAATTTTGCTATAGGGCTTGCCATCTTTAATTGGCGGGCCGTCTGGGAGCGCTGGCGCGTTCATTAATAAAAGCTGTTCACTTCCGCTTGCAATTAATTCGTAGCTTCGGGCAGATGCATCACCCATCAAGTGACTACGTTTGTAATTTTTATGGGGTGTTCCGTTTAAGAAGTGCCTGATTTCACAGCTTCGCTTTATACGGTTGAGCAAATTTGAATTACCTGAGAATTTAAACTCTCTTATGGGTTCATCCAGGTCCGAAATCTCGATATGAACAGCCTCAGTGGGAATTTCATCAAAACACCGCTCCGGCCATTCCATAATGACACAGCCAGCTTCAAGGGCATCTTCCCAACCCAACTCTTCAAGTTCATCCATGCTGGAGAGACGATACAGATCAAAATGGGCAATTGCTGGCAAAGTCTCGTAGCTCTGGCACAGTGTATAAGTTGGGCTGGGCACCTCAAAATTTTCATCATCGGCTAAATGCCTAATAATACCGCGGGCAAGTACACTTTTCCCAACACCGAGGTTTCCTGACAGGCAAAGGAAATCACCTTCCCTTAGAACCATGGCAATGTCACTGCCAAGCTTGGTGCTCTCTTCTTCGCTGGCGCTTATAAATACCAATGGATCCATGGCGTTAGGCAGCAGCTGTTATTGCACTGTCCCGGCTATAGGGAACTTGTTTGATTTCAGGTTTGATTGGAATTCGGCAAATAAAGCAGGAACCAGTTGGTTCAACATTTTCGACACTAATTGTACCGCTGTGCATCTCAATAAACCCGCGAGCTATGGACAGGCCAAGCCCTGTGCCTTTTCTAGCACCATCATGTGGTTGCGTTTCAAATCGGTCGAAGATCGTTTCACGCTGTTCTTCTGCAACTCCAGGGCCCTGGTCAATCACTCTGATTTCATGGAAGTCGCCTTGGCATTCAGCTGAGATGGTAATAGTTCCACCATCTGGTGAGAAGTTTGCGGCATTGGAAATCAAATTGTTCAAAACCTGAACAATTCTTGCCTTATCTGCAATGATGTTGGCGCTCTCTTCGGATATGGCAAAAGATTTCTTAAGGCCTTTTTCATTCAATATTGGAATGAAAGATGAAAATAGGTCTTCCAGCATTTCTGGAAGATTAACGTCCCCAAATTCCAAAGTCATTGAGCCTGCATCTATTGACGCCAGATCAAGAATATCATCAACCATGGCTCGTAATTCATCGGCTGAACTATTGATGTGAGACAGGTACTCAACCTGCTTTTCATTCAGCTGTCCTATTTCAGGGGTCGTCAGCATTTCGCCAAATCCGGCAATATTTGTGAGTGGCGCCCGCAGCTCATAGGATACATGCTGGATGAATTTACTTTTCAATAAATCGGAAGCTTCCAGTGCCTCTGCCCGTTCGTTAAGCGCTTTCTCGAAGTTCACATTAGCTGTTATGTCAGCAAACGTCAGCATGGATTGCCCATCAGGTAATGGCACTAATGAGTATTCAAATGTGGATCCGTTTCGAAGTTCAAGCCTGCCATTTAACTCAGAGCGCTCATCATCCAAACCGGTAATTTTGCCAAGAATTTTTTGTAGGTCATCAGGGTTGGAGATTGTATCCGTCCAGGATTCTATTATTTTGACAATATGAAGGCCTTCATCAACGGCAACTCCGGAAGTACTCCAAAGGGTTTCCAGGGCCGGGTTAAACAAACGCAGTTTTCCGTTTGAGCCAAAAACAGCAACCGCTTCATTTAGGTGGTCAAGTGTCTCACCCTGAACCTGCATCAATGAGTTATAGTTACTTTCCAGTGCCAATCGCTCTGTCACATTTTCAAATATCCAGGTTGATCCACCCTGGTTTCTAGGATTCATGACAACCCGGATAGTTTGTCCATCCAACAAGTGCCACCACTCTTCCTTGGGCTCGATTGCCTGATATATATCCAGTTGGCCATCACGCCATTTACGCCAGTCCGGGTGTTCAGGCAGGAGTTTTCCGTCGCGCATTGCGTCTAATAGTTCTGCATTAGATGGTTGTGTTTCCAGAAATCCTGCATCTAACCGCCAAAGTTGACAAAATCCGCTGTTGTGGAATATCAAATTTTGGGATTTATCGAAAATGGCAACAGCGGTTGCCAATTGATCAAGCATCCGCGAATGACCTTCATTGGTATCTTTTAGAGTGCGGCGAATATCATCAACATCGCTTTTGTCGAGAGCAATACCAGCAAAACCAGCTTCACCTTTGATTGAGAAAACTTCCAGCTTTTTTCGGTCACCAGCTACAGTAGCCGGTAGTGTGCCTTGGTATAAATCTTGCTCTTCTTGTGTTTTTCGAATTTTTTCGCGTTGCTCTTGGTCAAATAAATTCCAGTCTGTACCAATTGCTTGTGAAGGTTCTGAAAGCTCAAGAGCATCTGCGTAAGCTTTATTAATCCAAGATAGTTTGCCAGCAGCATTTCTTAGCCAAATTGGCATTGGTAATTTTTCAAATAAGTGCTCAATTGTTCTAAACTGACCTATCAATTCTTCATGTTCAGCCTTCACCCGAGCGTATTCTTCGCGCTCTGATCCAAGCTCCCTGATTCGAACAAATGCATAAGCACCTGAAACACGCCCCTGTGCTTCGAGAATACTGTCGTTTTTAGTTTGTACATTTGTATCGAAGGGTTTTGCATTTGCCCGCAACTCACGCAACAATGGCTCAAATCCATCCGAAGATTCGTCAGTTAGCCAATTGCCAAACGCAAGAAATTTCTCGCTGTTTTCTGGTGTGCCCGTTGCAGAAGATAGTTTTCCTAGCAATTTTGGAGTTTCTTCTGTGCCATTCCAGACAACAATACATTGATCCGCTACACTTACTAATGCTTCATTTCGATCATTTCTTGCACGAAGTTTTGAAAGACTTTCCTTTAAAAGAGTGTTTTCAGCTGTAATTCTGCTTCGTTCCCGTATCAGCCATGATGCAGACATAAGAGCAAAACTCATTGCGCCGCCAAAAACCGCGAGCATCAAAATTTCAGTTGACTGAAAATTTTCGATCAGACGGGTTTTAAAACTTACCGCCTTATTTTCCTGCGCAACTGCATGGCCAAAAGCCATAGGTAAACTGGCAAGTGCAAAACTTGCTTTCAGTCCCAATGTTTTTATGCGCGCAACTATTTTGTGTCGCACAAAAGGTTTACGCCTTGCGATATTGCTTGGTTTTAATAAACCCGGCATGTCCCCGGTCCTCTCGCCGCTCGATTCCCCAGACTGCCCTGCTGTTACACTTCCTTTTTCAAATCAACTGATTCGTGGAAGTTTATGATTCTTAACACTTTAAACAATTTACGATTCGCCGTGAACCCTTTTTTGCAAAAAAAGCTACCGCATTTGTCAATGCGATAGCTACTATATGTTGTGGATAATTTATTTAGAATTAATATCTGTAGTGTTCTGGCTTATATGGGCCCTGAGTTTCAACTCCAATGTAGTCGGCTTGATCTTTGCTTAATTCTGTCAATTTCACGCCAATTTTCTCAAGATGCAAACGCGCTACTTTCTCATCGAGGTGTTTTGGAAGGATGTAAACTTCGTTTTCATACTCATCTCCTTTGGTCCAAAGTTCAATTTGAGCAAGAACCTGGTTCGTGAATGATGCTGACATAACAAAAGATGGATGCCCGGTTGCATTACCAAGGTTCAGCAAACGCCCTTGGGAAAGCAGGATCATACGGTTACCCGATGGCATATCATACATGTCGACCTGATCTTTGATATTTGTCATCTTCATGTTGCGCAAGTTTGCAACCTGAATTTCATTGTCAAAGTGACCAATGTTACCAACAATCGCCATATCCTTCATCTCACGCATGTGTTCGATACCGATAATGTCTTTGTTGCCGGTTGTTGTAATGAAGATGTCTGCATCTTTCACAGTATCTTCAAGTGTTGTTACTTCAAACCCATCCATTGCTGCTTGAAGTGCGCAAATTGGATCGATTTCAGTAACTTTAACACGAGCACCTGCACCGCGAAGTGAAGCAGCCGAACCCTTGCCGACATCGCCATAACCACAAACAACAGCAGTTTTACCAGCCATCATAGTATCAGTTGCGCGGCGAATACCGTCTACAAGAGATTCTTTACAACCATATTTGTTGTCGAATTTTGATTTTGTTACGGAGTCATTGACATTGATTGCAGGGAAAGGCAGTTCGCCTTTTTTGTGCAATTCATAAAGTCTGTGAACACCAGTTGTCGTTTCTTCAGAAACACCCTTGATGTCGTCGCGGGTTTTTGTAAACCAGCCTGGGCTTTCTTTCATGCGTTTTTTGATTTGAGCAAAAATTGCTTCTTCTTCGGATGAAGCGCCTTCTAGAAGGTTTGTTTCGCCTGCTTCTGCACGCGCACCAAGAAGAATGTATAATGTTGCATCTCCGCCATCATCAAGAATAAGGTTTGCACCTTCCGGGAACATGAATGATTTATCAAGATAATCCCAATGTTCTTCAAGTGTTTGGCCTTTTATAGCAAATACCGGAATATTAGCTGCTGCAATTGCAGAAGCTGCGTGATCTTGGGTTGAGTAAATATTACAAGATGCCCAACGGACATCAGCACCTAGTTCAACCAGTGTTTCGATCAAAACAGCTGTTTGAATTGTCATGTGTAGTGAACCAACAATGCGCGCACCTTTAAGAGGCTTGCTGGCACCAAATTCTTCGCGAAGCGACATCAGGCCCGGCATTTCTGTTTCTGCAATATCAAGTTCCTTGCGACCAAAATCTGCAAGGGAAATATCTTTCACTACATAATCTGTGAATTCTGACATGGGATTTCCTTTATGGAATATGAAATTTAAGTTCGTATTTGCGCTGACTTCTATCAGTTAGTTTCAGCTTCCGCAATATCATATAAAGAAATCTTTATATGTTCTAATTACGGCTTCTCGCACGCGCTTTAGACTGTATTATTCTTCTTCACCAAATTTTTCATCAATCAGGTTGGATAATGCCTCGAGCACTTCATCTACCTGGCGACCTGTTGCAGCAATGTGGATTTGGCTTCCCTTTGATGCAGCTAACATCATCAAACCCATAATTGATGTCCCGCCAACTATATGGCCATCTTTGCTGACCGTAACTTGGGCGTCATATGCATCAGCGCAATTGACAAATTTTGCTGAGGCACGAGCATGCAGTCCACGCATATTGGTGATCTTTAGTATTTTAAGGGGTGTTTCTGACACTACTATTAGTTGCCCTGCAATACTTTACTCGCAACATGAATGTATTTGCGGCCGGCTTCTTGAGCAAGCTCTGCTGCTTCAAAAATTGTTTTGGATTCGCGTAAACCGGCAAGCTTGATGAGCATCGGCAGGTTAATTCCGGCGATGACCTCAACTTTATCATTCTGCATCATTGAAATAGCGATGTTGCTGGGAGTCCCGCCAAATAAATCTGTAAGGATGATAACTCCAGATCCCGTTTCTACTTGTTCGACCATGTCAGAAATATCTTTGCCTCGAACTTCCATATCATCGTCAGCTGCAATATTGATTGCTTCCATATTGTCCTGTGGTCCAACGATATATTCTAACGCGAGTTTAAATTCTTGAGCCAAATTGCCATGGGTGACAATCACGATACCGATCATTTATTAACTCCGTAGGCTAGCTAATTTCTTTGCCCAATGTTGAGCTTTTTCACGTAACATGCAAGCCAGCATTTTGAATAAGCCACGCAAAAACAATTCGCACTGCTTGGTTTTCATGACGAATTGGAACTTCAACGAGCGGAAGATGCAGTCCTTCAACCTCAGAAAGTTTTTGCCCAGGCATTCTTTCAATGTTCTCATCCTTGACGAGTTCCACGACGAGATTGATTGTGGTTCTGTCTTTATTTGGAAGAGTAATGATACCGTGGCCGCGAATTTCTACTGAGCCAGCAATTGTTGGTGGAGTTTCAGCTACCAACTCGCTTGCTGATGTTTTCAGATAAACCCTATCATCTGCAATTAAAAAAGCTTCTTTGTTTTCCTGTTGTGCTCGCTCCAGGAGACCCATCAGCAAGGATGTCTTGCCGCTTCCAGATAATCCTCTTATCAGAATTCCAATTCGGTCTATTTCCAGTGCACATGCGTGGTGAGTTTTGCCCGCCATCTAGAGCCTTACACTTTACTTTTGTTCACGAGGTTTAATTTTCCTCGTCGCATCAGCTGGCAACATAACAATAAATCTTGCGCCGCTATTTCCATCGCGCCTGTTTTCTGCGCGAATTTTGCCACCATGAGCTTCAACAATAAGACGGCTGATTGATAAGCCAAGACCGGAATTTTGGCCAAAGCCATCAGTTTCGACTCTATCAGTATAAAAGCGTTCAAAGACACGGTCGAGGTTTTCTGCCTGAATTCCTGGCCCATTATCCTCGATTATCATAATGATCGTATTTTTGTTGCGTGCTAGCCCAATCGATACTTTACCGCCAATTTCAGGAACAAAGGATACGGCATTATCAATTAGATTGTTAATGACTTGCCCCAGGCTAATATCATGTCCAGCAACCAAAAAAGCTCCATCTGGAGATTTGGCTTTATGAATAGTAAGAACAATTTCAGCCTGTTTCCTGCGCCGTATTTCCCGGCTGGCAGATACAATGTTTTCCAGGAGCTCTCTTAAATTAACTTGTCGAGCATCATCTCTCGCCAAATCCGCATCTAACCTGGACGCATCTGAAATATCGGTAATCAGGCGATCCAAACGCCGAACATCATGTTGAATAACGTCCATAAGTCTTTTTTTGGATTCTTCAGTTTTGGCAAGGGGTAGAGTCTCAACAGCACTTCTGAGTGAAGTGAGTGGGTTTTTGAGTTCATGGCTCACATCAGCAGCAAAACTCTCAATTGCCTCTATCCGTTGATAGAGCGAATTTGTCATTTCGCTGATGGAAGTGGACAAATTGCCAACTTCATCTTGACGATGGGAGAAGTCCGGAATTTCAACACGAGATTTGACGCCGCGCTTAACCCGGATTGCCGCCTCGGAAAGTTTTCGCAGCGGCGTTGCAACCGTGCTAGCAAGCAGCGCCGAAAGAACCAGGATTACAATTGAAGCAACCAAAAATATTCGTAAAATTGCAACCCGCTCTTCGCGAACAATCCTGTCGATGTCATCACCTTCCGTTGAAAGAAGTAAAACACCAAGTACTGCCCTAAATCGTTGAACAGGAATTGCAACTGAAACAGTTAGTTTGCTCGCCTCTGTTTGGCGTACGATGTGCCGTGGTGCACCCGTAAGAGCAGATTGCACTTCCTCATACTGTTTTCCTGAGCCATCGAGCTCTTTGTAAATTGGATTGCTGTGACTTTGAAGAAGCTTGTTTAAAGTATCGCCAATGGTTTCAACCCAACCAATTCTTCTTTCCGCGCCACTAACTGGCGGAAGGTTAAATTGTTTGATCTGGCCTCCTGCATACAAATAACGAGAGTCCAGTATTATTGCTCCATCAGAATCGTAGATACGCGCTCTGGTTTGGGTTGGTTTTATCAATTGCCGTAGAACTGGTGCGACTTGTTCTGGGTTAATAGGATAGGCAAAATTGTCCAATGGCTCCAAACGTGGCTGAAGGCTTTCACCGGCTTTCAATTGCCATAACTTATCCGGGTCAATTGTAATTGCATCAGGGGTCGCAGTAGCCGAACTTGCAATAGCGCTTGCGATAATTCGGCCCTGTGTCAGGAGACTTTCTGTCTTTGCATCAATCAACCCTTCGCGAAATTGGTTCATATATAGGATAGCGCTTAGAAAAATTGTCAGTGCGGTCAGATTTAAAAATAAAATGCGGCGCGTTAGCGATGAAAACAGGTTTTGTTTTACAACCTTGAAACTGCGGGAAAGTAAACCCTTGCGCTTGGGGGCCTCATCCTCGTCTCCATAGGTATAACTTGGAGGCGGGGCGTCACTTTCAGGCGGCCTCTCATCAGGTGCTTCAGAATTATTCTGTTTAACTAATCTCAGGTTGTTTTGAGTCGCATCAGCTTTCGGCAAAGAAGCAGCGTCAGGTGCAGAAGGTGTTCCTGCCTCATTGGCTGCTTTTTTGTTGATCTCAAGCTCGATGCTCAAATATTTTACCCTTCACGAAATCTGTACCCAACACCATAAAGTGTTTCAATCATATCAAAGTCGTCATCTTCAACCTTGAACTTCTTGCGAAGCCGTTTGATATGGCTATCAATGGTACGATCATCTACATATACCTGATCATCATAAGCTGCGTCCATTAATGAATCGCGGCTTTTTACAACGCCAGGCCGTTGAGCAAGCGCGTAAAGAATTAAAAACTCGGTTACAGTCAAAGTGACAGGCTTGCCATTCCATGTGCAGGTATGACGTTCCTGATCCATTACCAAAAGGCCACGTTCCAAAGTTTTGGCAGAAGCCTCTCCAGTCTTTGCTCCGCTTTCAGGAAGCGCTGAAACGCGCCTAAGAACGGCCTTTACACGCTCTACAAGCAAGCGTTGCGAAAAGGGTTTCTTGATGAAATCATCCGCACCCATCTTCAGGCCAAATAATTCGTCAATTTCTTCATCTTTTGAAGTCAGAAAAATTACCGGAAGATCAGAAGTTTGGCGAAGCCGGCGTAATAGTTCCATCCCATCCATACGCGGCATCTTGATATCAAAAATAGCAAGATCCGGGCGCTTCATGTTAAGACCGTCCAATGCTGAGCTACCATCTGTGTAGGTCTCAACTTTATAGCCTTCAGATTCAAGCGCAATTGATACTGATGTCAGAATATTACGATCATCGTCGACTAAAGCAATTGTTGGCATTTTAAAGGCACTCCCAAAGTATAAAATTTAACTATCAAATAAGGCAAACCTGCATTGGCGCTATAAAATTGGGCAAATTGTGGCAAGCCATTGTACCTAATCGACTGTGTTTTATACAAAATGGCTATAAACACATGGATGTGCAAGGGCAGCCAAGGGTTTTGTGCCTTATTAACTTCATTAAAGTCGTCCCCAAATTAGACGAAGTAATGAGTAGAAATTTTCCTGTTAAAGCTGTATGACACGCCAACCCCATTTATATATGAGCGAATTTACCGAAAAGGGCTTAAAAGTGACTAATTTAACTGTTGATGCAATTTCAGCAAACCTAAATGAACTTGGCATTAAAAGCCTGGGAACTGTTTTAGCAAATCAACAAGCGTCTGAGCTTTATGAACTCTCATTGGCCCGTTCAGAGTCTAGACTGACAAACATGGGCGCCCTTTGCGTGGAAACTGGCTCACATACGGGGCGCTCGGCCCAGGATAAATTCGTGGTTGAAGATGATGTCACCGCAGATACGGTTTGGTGGGATAACAACAAATCGATGTCGCCAGAACATTTTGCGACGTTAAAGGCTGATATGATGGCTCATGCCGAAGGTAGAGAGCTCTTTGTGCAAGATTTGCACGGTGGCGCAGACCCGGTTTCCAAAATCAAGGTTCGCGTTGTCATGATGAAGGCATGGCAGCTCTTTTCATCAGGAACATGC
Source organism: Hyphomicrobiales bacterium (assembly GCA_011087745.1). GTDB lineage: Bacteria > Pseudomonadota > Alphaproteobacteria > Rhizobiales > Rhizobiaceae > JAALLB01. Next base: position 34,872 of record JAALLB010000001.1, read on the forward strand.
TTATTCGCCCAAAGACAGCCGAACTTGAGGGTTTTAGCCCGGAATTCACAATTGTAGATTTGCCGGATTTTAAAGCAGACCCGGAACGTCATGGTTGCCGCTCTGAAACTGTCATTGCTTGTGACTTTAAAAACAAACTGGTTCTCATTGGCGGCACTTCTTACGCCGGTGAGATAAAAAATCTGTTTTCTCATACTTAAACTTCAAGCTGCCGGAATCCGGCGTCATGCCGATGCATTGCTCTGCAAACCACAATGACGAGTGTGAAAGCGCTGTATTTTTGGCCTTTCAGGAACTGGCAAGACCACTCTTTCAGCAGACCAGTCACGTACACTTATTGGAGATGATGAGCACGGCTGGAATGCGGATGGTATTTTTAACTTTGAGGGAGGCTGTTACGCAAAAACAATTCGCCTTTCAAAGGAGTCGGAGCCAGAGATCTACTCGACAACTCAGCGTTTTGGGACTGTACTGGAAAATGTAATTCTGGACGAAAATCGCAAACCGGATTTTGACGATGGATCGCTAACTGAAAACACGCGCTGCGCCTATCCAATCGATTTCATTCCAAATGCATCACTAACAGGCACCGCTCCACAGCCGAAAAACATTATCATGCTAACCGCTGACGCGTTTGGTGTTTTGCCTCCAATTGCAAAATTGATGCCTGCCCAAGCTATGTATCATTTTGGTATTGCCAAGTTACCGAACGTTGAATGAGAAAGTGCGGTTAAGGGTTTTTTA